>QKCN01000032.1 GCA_003245675.1 Bacteriovoracaceae bacterium
GAAGAGACAGTAGTTCCCAGATCAAAACTTCCCTTCTCCTGAAAACTATAGAGATCAAGGAATTTAATCACTCCAGAACTTAAGGCTAAAACCAACATTCCCTTCCAACGGGTTATGGAAGTAATAGCATGATTGGCAATTTGCTTTTCAAATACCACATCACCATTTTCATTAAAGCGCGCGACACGTCCATCCAGAGAAGCAAAAATAGGTCCTTTCTCTGTTACAATCCCTTTATGAGAAATAGGAAAATCCAATTCGCGCAAAAGATTTCCTGTTTTTTCGTGAATCAAAGCCAGAGGTCCAGAAACGGCCGGCAACCAAATTCTATTTTTAAAAAGAAGTGGCGAGGCATCAACATCGATAAATTTACTGCCCGAGCCAATTCGTCTCTCCCATAAAACAACTCCTTCTTCGAGGGAAAGGGCCACAACATGGCCGTCGGCAAAGCCCACAACAAGCTTATCATCTAAGACCAAGGGCCGCGAAGCTCCATTAATTGTCATATTGAAAGGAATTGAACGCTGATAGGCCCAAAGAAGCTTGCCAGTACTTGCATCCAAACAAGCAAGACGATGGTTTTTCAGCTGAAGCAACACTCGCTCTCTAAACAAAAGAGGAACGGAATCGACGGGATAACCTAAATCAATAGCGTACTTAATTTTCCCCGTTAATAAATTGCGAGAAAAAACCCTTCCTGAATTGGTTCCGTAAATAACCTGATCTTTATAGGCTACGGCCCCAATATCACTACCAATGCCATCTCGAACTTTCCAAATGATTCTGCCCGTTTCCATATCAAAAGCAGAAAAATCACCACTCAAACTCCCTGCATAGACAAGACCTTCATGGGCCAAAGGCGTCCCTCGCGAAATAGGTAAATTTCCCGATTCATAATCAATGTCGAGATCTTTCGCCCATGAAATGCGATAGAGCTGTTTTCCTGCTTCTTCCTGTTTGAACTCCTTAATGGTGCCAAGATAAGAACAAGAGGAAAGCAAGAAGCTACCTAATAAAAGAGTTTGAGCAATTTTCATAATTCCATTCCGCTATAGGCGCTGCAAATAAACACGTGCCATTTTTACAAGTTCATCATTTGGAAAATTGTCTAAAAGATATTGCAAATTTTGACGAGCTTTTTCTTTGTCGCCCAAATGTGAATAAACTCTTCCCAAATCCAAATATAACTTCGCTTCATATAGCTTTTCTTTGAACTTGTTCATATGCTCTAGGGTTTGCGCTGCTTCTTTTAATTTGCCTTCTTCTTCCAAGACAACAGCAAGATCCATATGAGTCATATAATTGCTGTAATCATCAGCTTTGATTTTTGCACTTTGCTGCAAGATTGTCTCAGCTTCAGCAAGATTCTTTTTCTCACGTAATTGAGCACCTAATTCCAACCAAAGAGGGAGAATCAAAGAAGAGCAACCAACTTCATCCTTAAGCTCTTCCGCTTTTTTCATCAGCGCTGCAACTTCCAGATTTCCTTCAACAAAAGCGTTCAAAGTCTTTTGCTGGAACTGGTAAATCTGAGCGCGCTTATCCTCGAGTGAGCTTTGGCGCCAAGAATGTAAAAAGCTACCAAGACCAATGGCCACAAGTAAGCCACAGACAATAACAATCATGAGTGTCTTGTGGTGAACCATCCACTGGCCTAATTCTGTTTTATTAAGAGTTTCAACGACTTCATCGCCCTGTGTACTTTTTCTTTCTTCCATTTTTCCTGCTCCAAAATAATAAAATATGGTGCTGAAAGTTTAATCTTCTGAAGGGCCACTTGTCAAAGACCAAAGAATTTGTAACACTTTGAAATAACTCTTAAAATACCAAAAAAATGAGCGGTGCCATGCAAAAGATTTTATTTTCTCTTCTCATCGTCTGTTTTAGCCTTCCCGTTCATGCCCTTTCCAATAAAGGACGCATGGGAGTGGGCATGAGTAACCAATTTCAAAATGGCGATACGGCCATTTCTATAAAAATAAAGAAAAATGATATGTTTGCCCTAGGGGCCCTCTTTGGAATGAGCCTCTCTGACCAAAATAATACTTATGCCGCCGGATTGAAATTTTACCGCATTATCTTCGACGAACCTAATTTGGATTTTTATACATCAGGCCTTGCTGCTTTACTAGAAAGTGAGAATGCACAACATAAGGGATTTCAATTTGACCTCACCTTCGGCTCAGAATTTAATATTCCAGGACTTGAAAGCATTGGAATTAGTTTTGAATTTGGCTTTTCATTGAATAAATTTAACGATGAATTTACCGTAGAAACAGCTGGCTACCATTTTGTTAGTTCTGGTATCCATTTTTACCTTTAACTTTAAGGATTACATTTGCGCTTACTAACTTGCCTCTTCCTATTACTTGCCAGCTTCCATGCTTCTGCTCAATTTTTTACTCCAGAAACAGATGCCATGAAAGGAATGGACGAAGACCTCTCGATTGGGGGCGATATCTTTTCAGATTTCAATGAGGATCTTGAAGCGTCTCAAATCTTTGAAGATGAACGTTTTTATCGCTACGGTCGATTCTTCTCCCTCAATATGGGCATTGGGCAAACCATGTACACTGGCAATCGCGGAAAGGCTTATGACAATGAGCCCCCTTCCTACACCATTTCCCTAGTCTATTTTGCCAATTTTCAAGTTGCCTTTACCTTGGGCCTTGCCTTTTCCAAGCATCACATGATTATCGACACAGAAACCTATGCCTTTAAAGAAGGTGTTCCTGGGCTCATTGAAGTCTCTATGTTTCGCACCTTTTGGGGATTTCGCTACTACTTTGATACTGCCGATTTAGGGACGGCCATCACCTACTCCAACCCTTATTTTATTGGACGCATGGAATACTGGTATCAGAAAAATAAATTCGTGGAAAACGACGAGTATGCAAATCAAAGCGGTGGTGGCTTAGGTACGGCCCTAGGACTCGGACTAGAATTTCCTATTGAACTCAAAAAATCTTATATTGGCGTGGAAGCGCTTTACCACTCTGTTCGCTTCTTTGATAAATTTACCCAAGACTACCGTCAAGACCCAGACAATGAAGACAGTGAATATGGCTATGATGATCTTGCGGGAGCCGCACTCACTGTGATGATCACTTATAATATCAGTTGGTAAAAATTTTACCTTAATACTTCATGGCAACTAAGAAAAAGGCGAAGTCATTTAGACTTCGCCCCAAATACTTCATGGCAACTAAGAAAAAGGCGAAGTCATTTAGACTTCGCCCTAAATACTTCATGGCAACTAAGTAAAAGGCGAAGTCATTTAGACTTCGCCCTTTTTATTTCCCTAGATCCCTATTATTTCTAAAAATAAGATGCACAGGAGTGTTTACCAATTGGAACTCGCGACGAATAGCATTTTGTAAATAACGTCGATAGTTCATGGGAATATCCTTGGTCTTATTGGCAAAAAATAAGATAGTCGGAGGATTGGTTTTGACATTAGAAGCATAGCGAATTTTAAATGGAAGGCCACGACTTCCCTTCAAAATGATAGGATGATTTTCCACCAAAGAATAAACAATCTTGTTCAAACGAGAGGTTGGCAAAGGACGATTGCGAACCATAACAGTTTGACGTAAGGCATTTTTGAGGGCCTTAATATTCTTTCTTCTCTTCGCCGAAAGAGTCACAATCTCACAATAAGAAAGCCAAGGAATCTTCGCTCTCATATCCTCTAACCATTCTTTGCGTTTATTGCGATCTTTTAGTTGATGCCAAAGGAGATCCATTTTATTCAAACAAAGAATAATCGATTTTCCTTTATCAATAGCAATGTCCGCCAAACGGCGATCCTGATGAGAGATTCCTTTCGTCGCATCAATCACCATCACGACAATCTCTGCTTCTGTGATTGCGCGCAAAGCTCTAAAGACAGACATCGACTCAATTTTGCCCTTGATATTGCTTTGGCGACGAATCCCTGCAGTGTCTACAATTTTAAGAGAACGCAAAGCTCCTTCAACGACAGGCTCTTCTTCAGCGACTTCTTCCTCAACAAGCTCTGCCTCTTCTTCAATGAGTTGATCATTAGCCAAAAGTTCGGCATAATCGCGATCTGAGAAAATATCTCCTTCTTCCTCTAATTCAAAATCTTCAAGGTCACCATCTAACTCTTCGTCATCATCCAAAGAATAGGTGTTTTTCTGAAGATCCTGAAGCTCTGGAAGAACTTGCTTATATTCACGCAAAATCGCAGCATCGCCGCGAGAAGCGCCATTGCGAAATTCATTCTCTTGTCCGGCCAATAACTGAATATCGTCCCCTCTGAAATACATTTCAAAATAGCCTTCAATAGGGTCAACCGTCGTTCCGGCAATATCACTGACCAAGGCACGCTTGGCCCCAACGATGCAGTTCAACAATGTCGATTTTCCAGCATTAGGCCCACCAATCAATGCAATTGAAGAAACAACATCAGAATAAGGACGTACTCCCAATTGCAAATCCAAAGATTCAATTTCACCTTTACGCTCTTCAGCCACGACGCTCATTCTTTTATGAAGGCGAGTGCGCAACTCTTCGATTCCAAGATTGTGGGCACCTGAAGTTACGACCATTTGCTCTTCATCAATCCCCAAAGAATAAAACTGAATTTCTTCCCCGGATTGCTTATCAGAGTCGTACTTATTTACCAAAACCCAAAACTCTTTATTAGCGCGACGGATTTCAGAAACAATTTGCTTATCAAAAGGAATAAAACCTTCACGAGCATCCACGACCAAAAGCACGAGATCAGATTCTGAAATAGCAATTTTGGCATGCTCGGCCATCACATTAAAGAAAAGCTCTTCTCTTTCTTTAACCATACTTTCATCGATTTGCTGCGGATAAAACCCTCCAGTATCAACTAAGATGACCTCTTGATCGGACAAATTGCGCACTTCTTTCAAAGTCGTCACGCCATAGTGACGATCACGAGTCACGCCTGGCAAATCAAACGTAATAGCGCGCTGCTGATCACGCATTAGGCGATTAAAGAGGGTACTTTTCCCAACATTGGGACGCCCTATAAAAGAAACAACAGGAGTATAAGAGGCATGATTCATTTTTGTCTCCAAACACGAGTCGAATCTTCCACACGAGGAAGACCAATCTCTTCTAATACGTAATTATTTTTAAACCACTTCGGTGAAACCTTAACGTGCAAATTCAAACGCACCTTTCCACCAATCAGTGCTTCGATTTTCTGACGAGATCGGATTCCAATTTCTTTAATCATAGCACCTTGCTTACCAACCACGATACCACGCTGAGAAGGGCGATTAACTAAAATGGTGGCACTGATAATAACATCATTTCCTTTCTCTGCTTCTACAACTTCTTTGCCACGAAAATCTTTAAACTCATCAATAATCACAGCCAACTCATAAGGAAGTTCCTCCTTGAGAAGCTTAAAAGCTTGTTCGCGAATATATTCGGAAACAAAAAAACGTTCACTTTTGTTAGACACTTCTCCACCTGGATAAAAATGGCGCGCATTAGGTGCAGCATCACAAAGTGCCCCTGTTAACTCACTAATTCCCTCTTCGGTTGCATTACTAACAGAGAAGAATTTTTCCGCTTCAGGAAAATATGTTTTGAGTGCATTAAAGCTGACTTCTAATTTTTCACGCGTACATTCAACAAGATCAGTCTTAGTAAAAACAATCCATACTCGAGAAAAACGTTTGTGGAAATTGGACTTAAAAACTTCTGCTTGAGCAGCAAGGTCCTCAGAAAGATCAAAAAGCGCCAAACTTAAGTCAGCACCTTCTGCACCTTCCTTAGCTTGACCAACCATACGTCTGTTCAACTCAACACTCGATTGGTGAACTCCGGGAGTGTCGACAAAAACAATTTCAGTGCGATCAATTGTGACTGCGCAATGATAATAATTGCGTGTCGTCTGAGGACGATTAGTCACTGCCGACAAATCAAAACCTAAAAAATTGTTAATAAGACTACTCTTACCGGCATTAGGATTACCTAAAACGGCAACCATGATAGAGCGATTGAGTGGGTGCTGATCAGTAATTAACATCTAAAGACTCCCTTTTTTATCAATATAAATCTCTTCCAATATTTTTTTAGCGGCTTGTTTTTCTGCTTCCCTTTTGGAATGGTGACTGGCCTGTCCCAAAAAACGCTCCCCTGAAAAAACGGCAATTTCAAAAATTCGAGTTTTTTCATCGAAGGAAAGTAAACGATATTCGGGATAAAGTCCCTCGCGGGCAACTAAAATTTCTTGTAAATAACTCTTCGGATCAAAATTCATGAGAAAAAATTCATCAAAATGCTTAATGGCGTGCTGCCTTTTCCAACGGGCCATCGTTTCGCAAATAACTTCAGCGGCAACGTGATATCCCGAAGACAAAAAGATAGCTCCCATGAGGGCCTCAAAACTCCCCGCAGCGAGCCTTTTTTTAAATGCTCCGACTTCCCCCTGCCCCACTAGTAAAATATTGGGAATACCCAAAATTTGAGACCATTCCGCAAGTGTTGCAGTATTCACAAGAGCCGCTCTAATCTTACTAGAAAGCCCTTCATTTAATTTATCTTCTTCACGAAACAAGTAATGAGCAATCGCAGTATTCACTACTGAATCCCCCAAATACTCCAATCTCTCATTATTCGGAAGCTCCACGCCACCTTCCCATTCATACGAAAAAGAGCGATGAATCATTGCCTTTAAAAACAAAGATTGATCCACCTTCTCAGCAAGCTGAACTCGAAATTCTTGAACTAATGGATGGGAAAAATAGAACTGCTGCAGCTTCTCAAAAGTCCACTGCTCTTTTTTATGCATAGACCAAAACTGGGAAGAAATATTCTCCGTTGTATTAAGGGTAAAAGTCACACTCCCTCCCAGGTCATCGATCATGCACAATATAAAATTTTGGCACTGTGTACCAAATACTTTTATGCTTTGCAAGAGCTTTGATCACTGTTATTAATAAATTCATGGTCATAATAACCCCAAAAATCCAAACTCTTATCGACGAATACCTCGTTCAAAAAAGGTCCGAAGGGAAAAGCGACAATAGCCTTAAGAGCTATCGCGCAGATCTCAATAATTTCTTGAAATTCATAGGCTTAGATCAAAATTTGGATAGCTTACGTGAATTTTCGGTTCTTAAAAATTACGCTGAAAAACTCTCCGCGGATGCCGGAAATACTCATCGCCGCAGACTACAAACACTTAAAGGTTTTTTAGACTTTCTACTGCAAAGAGAACTCATTAAAGAAAATCCGTCCAAGAAGCTTTTTACGCCAACTAAAAAAATTGAACTACCCCAACCGGCCAATGTTTTGGAACTCAAAAAGCTACAGGGAGAACTACAAAAAGAGATAGATTGTTCTCAGGGAATGAAAAAACTCTGGGCCCTCCGCAATATGCTTATTTTTCTTTTCATTTACGAAGTCGGACTCAAAGTTTCAGAAATAAACAAAATCAAGGATGAGCAAGTTATTTTAAATGCCCATCCTCCGCGGCTTATTGTCAGCACTCCCAAGCGAGATCCCTATACCATTCCCCTGACACCCAATTGTTGCTCTTTTATCGACGACTATCTTCCTCTAAAAAAGACCCATCAAGAAAAAGAAAAACTTAGTTTTAATCATTTTTTCTTCAATGGAAATCAATACAAAATTTTAGGCTCCTCCATCTCGCCTCGCGGGATTGAATTTCTTTTCCAAGAATTTGAAAGAAAACTAAAACTTAAAATAACCCCTAAAACCCTAAGACAAGCGGCTATTTTAGAATGGCTGCGCCAAGGCAAGGCGCCCGAGAGCATTAAAGAATGGATGGGGGTTGCTCCGGACTATAGCTTAAAACCTTATACCGATCTTCTTAACAAAAAACCCCAAGACTAGCTTGGGGTTTTTTTATCAACATTAACCGAAATGGACAGACAAACTCTTAGTTTGCCACCATTGCAGCAGATTCAGACGAACCATTCACGACTTTTAGAGTAATAGTTGTCATAAAGTCTTCTGGACGATCAAGCGCAAGGGCCAATTTAAGAACATCTTCAACATGAGCAACTGCATGAACTTCAATTCCTTCTTTGATCTCTGTTGGAATCTTGAGAAGATCTTTCTTATTCTTGGCAGGAATAACGATCATCTTGATTCCCGCTTGCTTGGCGGCCAACATTTTTTCTTTAAGACCACCAATTGGTAGAACCTTTCCACGCAAAGTTACTTCCCCAGTCATTGCCACATCTTGACGAACAGGAATACCTGTAATTGCCGAAGTAATCGCGGTAGTCAAAGTTATACCCGCCGAAGGACCATCTTTAGGGACGGCACCTTCTGGCACATGAATGTGAATATCATGATGCTTGTACCAATCAGGATCTACCTTTAAGCGCGGTCCAATGGATCGAACATAGCTCAATGCTGCTCGCGCAGACTCTTGCATCACATCACCAAGTTTTCCTGTAATCTGGATTTGTCCAGTTCCTGGAACAGTGATCACCTCAATGTTGAGCAATTCCCCACCGACTGAAGTATAAGCGAGTCCATTAACCAGACCAACTTCAGGAGCCACATGAATATCAGTGCGCTCAAAACGTTTAGGACCTAAAAACTTCTCGAGTTGTTTAGAAGAAATATTAAATTTTCTTCCTTCTTCAACTTTTCTGGTTACAACTTCAGTTGCAATCTTACGAGCGACAGTATTGATAGTTCTTTCCAAATTCCGCACACCGGCTTCTTTCGTATAACCATCAACAATCTCTGCCAAAAGTTTATCACTGACATTCAAGCTATAATTACTCAAACCATTATTCTTAATGGCTTTTTTGAGTAAATATTTTTTAGCAATTTGCAATTTTTCAAATGGAGTATAACCCGCGATATCAATGATCTCCATTCTATCTTTCAATGGGCCAGGAACCTTGTGAATATCGTTTGCAGTCATAATAAACATGACTTTAGACAAATCGTACTCACACTCAATATAGTGGTCCACAAAAGTTTTATTTTGCTCAGGATCCAAAACTTCAAGCATCGCCGATGCTGGATCTCCTCTCATATCACTACTCATCTTATCGATTTCATCGAGCAGGATAACAGGATTGGAAACCTTCGCCTTTTTCAAAGCATTAATGATTTTACCAGGCATTGCTCCCACATAAGTACGACGGTGACCACGAATCTCAGATTCATCGCGCACGCCTCCCAAACTGATGCGTACGAACTCACGATTCATGGCTTGTGCCAAAGAACGAGCAATAGATGTTTTACCAACGCCTGGAGGACCTGCCATACAAAGAATTGTGCCGCGGCTAAAATCACCCGCCAATTCTCTCACGGCAAGATATTCAACAATGCGCTCTTTAACATCTTCTAGACCATAATGATCTTCTTCCAAAACTTCGCGTGCTTTTAAAACATCATGATCTTCTTCACTAAACTCTCCCCAAGGAAGAGCAAGAATCCAATCAATATAGTTGCGCACAACTGCAGATTCTGCAGACATTGGCGACATGGATTTGAGCTTCTTAATTTCTTTTTCCACTTTCTCTTGAGCTTCTGCAGAAAGCTTCTTCGTTTTAAGCTTTTCTTCCATCTCCCCAATTTCACTTTTGCCATCATCTTTTTGGCCAAGTTCTTTTTGGATCGCGTTCATTTGCTCATTCAAATAGTATTCTTTCTGAGATTTTTCCATTTGTGTTTTCACACGTGAACGGATCTTCTTCTCTACATTGATTATTTCAATCTCACCTTGCATTTTTTCAAGAAGCAAAGTCAAGCGAGCTTCTAAATCCAAACAGGATAAAATCTCTTGCTTCTCTGAAATTTTAAGATTGAGATGAGCAACAATGATATCACCCAGACGAGCTGGTTCAGTAATAGAAGAAATACTCATAAGCAATTCAGGAGGAATTCTCTTATTGATCTTCACATACTGTTCAAAGATATTTTTGACACCTCTAACAGTTGCCTCAAGGGCCATTGCATCGCCAATCTCTTCAGTGCAAGGATCGACTTCTGCAAACATTCCAATTGATGAGTTTTGCAGGTCTATCAAGCGGGCCCGTTGCTTACCTTCAATCAAAACCTTTACTGTATTATCAGGAAGTCGCAACATCTGAATGATGGAAACAACTGTTCCCACATCGTAAAGATCATCTCTGGTTGGGCTTAAAATACTGGCATCTTTTTGCGTGACAAGGAAAAGTTCATTTCCATTTTTGGCAGCTTCTTCTAAAGCAGCAATCGACTTCTCTCTCCCCACAAATAGAGGAACAACCATATGAGGGAAGATAATAACTTCTCTCAAAGGTAGTAAGGGAAGATTCATCGTTTTGGACGGTTTTTGATCCGTCATTAAGCACCTCCTGCGCTCTTTTATTTTCCGGTCACTACTTCCATTGTACTGACCTTCGAAGAGGATTTACACCTCTTCCATAATCTATTGTCACTTAAAATGGGAAAATAATCAAAAAAAATTAAGGGGGCAGAATCTTTCCTGCCCCCTTAAAAAACTATGACATATACTAACTTTCAAAACATTTTAGTCGGGTATATTACGACGCATTTTCAATGCTTTTCTTACCTTTTCCAAATTTCTTTTCCGAAGGATCTTCTTCTGGTTTTTTGCGTTCCCCTTCAACAAGTTTAGGACGTTCTTTGCCCAAAATTGAAGCCTCTGTTACAACGCACTTGGCAATATGGTCGCTATTAGGTAGGTCGTACATCACATCCAACATAATTTGCTCTAAAATAGAGCGCAAACCACGCGCCCCTGTTTTCTTTTGAATGGCCATTTTGGCAACAGCATTTAAAGCAGCCTCTTCAAACTCGAGTTCGATACCATCCATTTCAAACAACTTTTGATACTGTTTGGTTACGGCATTGCGAGGTTCTGTCAAAATTCGCTTCAAGGCTTCTTCATCAAGTTCTTGCAAAAGAGCATTTACGGGAAGACGGCCAATAAATTCTGGAATAAGACCAAATTTCACCAAATCTTCTGGCTCAATTCCGCCCAACTCTTCGATTACCGATCTGCTTTGAGCAGTCTCTGCTTTTTGGCCAATCCCCATTGGCCTTTTAGTCATACGCTTTTCAACTATTTCTTTAAGACCCACAAAAGCACCACTCACGATAAATAGAATGTTCGTGGTATCAACTTGTAAAAATTCTTGCTGAGGATGCTTACGTCCCCCCTTTGGTGGAACAGAAGCCACTGTCCCCTCAATAATTTTCAAAAGTGCCTGTTGTACACCTTCTCCTGAAACATCTCGTGTAATAGAAGGGTTCTCTGACTTTCTGGAAATTTTATCAACCTCGTCAATATAGACAATTCCACGTTGAGCGCGGTCAACATCGAAATCACAGTTTTGAAGGAGGCCTAAAATAATATTCTCAACATCTTCCCCCACATAACCAGCTTCCGTTAAGGTTGTGGCATCAGCAATGGCAAATGGAACATTTAAGAAGCGAGCTAATGATTGAGCAATCAAAGTTTTCCCACTACCAGTTGGACCGGCCAAAAGGATATTGGATTTTGCCAATTCGACGCCATCATCTTTACGAGATTTTCCACGAGTATTATGTGCAATTCTCTTGTAATGGTTGTGAACCGCCACCGAAATAATTTTCTTCGCTCGGTCCTGCCCAATAACATATTTATCCAAGTGATCTTTAATTTCACTCGGACGTGGAACTTTATCCGAAGAAGTCTGAGTTGACGCCTTATTGACGTCCTCAAAAATAATATCGTTACAAAGCTCAATACATTCATCACAAATGTAAACACCTGGTCCCGCAATAAGCTTTTTGACCTCTTTTTGTGATTTCCCACAAAAATTGCAGTGTAATGTTCCAAATTGATTAGATCGCGTCATGCTTAACCCTTTATCTTTTTTAGTTCTTGTATAATCAACTTTTCATCGGCAATTCACGCCCATTTCTTTATTCTTTAATGATCTTTGTTTTAGGCTCGATCACATTATCAATAAGCCCAAATTCCTTGGCCATTAAAGGACTCATAAAATTATCGCGATCTGCCGCCTTTTCAATATCAGTGTATTCACGCCCAGTGTGCTTAACATAGATATTGTTTAACTGTTTTTTTAGGTCCTGAATCTCTTGCGCCTGAATTTGAATATCGGCACATTTTCCCCCTGCTCCACCAAGTGGTTGATGGATCATAATGCGGCTATGAGGTAAAGCATAGCGATGACCTTTTTCTCCTGCTTGTAATAAGAGCGAGCCCATAGAAGCAGCAAGCCCCATGCAGAAAGTATAAACAGGGCAACTCACGTATTGCATAATATCGTAAATACCAAGACCGGCGTAAACTGAACCACCAGGGCTGTTTATGTAAAAATGAATAGGTGCTTCTGCATCTGATTGCTCCAAAAATAGAATCTGCGCAATAATCAAATTGGCCACAGTATCATTTACCTCCGTTCCCAAAAAAATAATACGGTCTAGCAACAAACGAGAATAGATGTCGTATTGGCGCTCTCCTCGTGCCGTCTGTTCAATAACAATGGGATTGGGAATATACATTTTTGGCGTATCCATTAATTTTCTCCTTCCAAGATTTAATTGAATTCAAAAGTCTTTCGGATAATGAGTACAAAATCTTAAAAAAAATTGATTACTAACTCCCTATAATTTCTAGGTAAAAGAAGAAAGTGTGAAATTAAGATAAATATAGCAAAAATAAGCCTAATTTTAACTTGATTTATTCCGAATACGCGTCTATTGTGTGGTCAGGAAGGAAATAAGTTTTTAAAAAACCAATTTAACGTCAACTAGTCTTCAAGGAGAAATTATGAACACCTTAGTAGGAAACAAGGCCCCCGACTTCAAAGCACCAGCGCTCATCAATGGAGAAATTAAGGAAATATCCCTTAATGATTTTGGTGGAAAATGGAAAGTGCTTTTCTTTTACCCTCTCGACTTTACTTTTGTGTGCCCCACAGAAATTACGGCCTTTTCTGACTCTCTTGGAAAATTCAAAGAACTAGGATGCGAAGTCATCGGCGCTTCAGTTGATTCTGCCTTCTCACATCTTGCTTGGACCAAACAAGATAGAAAAGAAGGCGGCTTAGGCCAAATCGCTTATCCTCTACTTTCTGATATGAAAAAAGATATTTCAAAAAATTATGGTGTGCTTGATGAAAATGCAGGCGTGGCCCTGCGCGGACTTTTTATCATTGATGATAAAAACATTATTCAACACTCTACAATTAATAATCTCAGTGTTGGTCGCAGTGTCGAAGAGACGCTAAGACTAGTTGAAGCCTTCCAATACACCGCCAAACATGGAGAAGTTTGTCCTGCCAATTGGCATAAAGGACAGGACTCTATGAAAGCAGACCCAGAGGGCTCTAAAGCTTGGTTTGGGAAACACAACTAAGCGCTCCCTCTGGGTTTCTTTGGGAAGTTTCAACCTCTAAACTCTCCCTCCTCAAATCCCCTACGGCCGAAGTCATTGACTTCGGCCTTTCTTTTTTATCAATAAATTCATCCGCTTATATAAACAACATCTATTGTCAACTGTATATACTATTTGCACTTGGCGAAATATCAAACATCAAAGTTTTTTTTAAATTACTAATTTCACAGGAAATAAACTGTCTAAAAATTGGCACTATCCTTGCTCTTATGAACAGCAATTATTAATAAACGCTGGCATAAGCGAGATGTATGCTTTTGTACAGCAAAGCAAAGAATTAGTAGAAAAAATTTTCTATTAATCATTAGTTTATTAGCGATTTTAAAAGAAAGAGTTTTTGAATACATACAGGAGGAGATTTTTATGAAGAAATTATTGGTTGGATTGATGATATTTAGTAGCTTTTCTGTTTTTGCGAATAATGAATTAATCGAATGTATAAGTGTTGATTCAAGAGGCAACTATAAGGCAATTGTTGATCTCGTTGATGCGAAAGCTTCAGTTTCAAATGTTCTATGTGATAGAAGTATCGATTCAGCAGATATGGGAGCAACCTTTTATATGCGTAATCCTGATTCAAAAGAAATTAAGGACTCAATTAGCTTTTTGTTTAATGCAGTATCAATGTCTGCTGTCGCAAGACACAAAGACTTAAATAATGGTAAGCCGGTAGATTTCACCTGCACTGAGCTTAGCAAAGATTCATTTGAACAAAAAATGAAAGACAATAATTTACCATTTTGCATTGAAAGACCAGAGTAGTGTTTTTACTAGATTAGTAGAAAAGAAAGATACACGAAACCTAAGAATTAATAACTTTTTCTTAGGTTTCTACTGAAATAGAAAATTGTTTATCAGCATATTTGCGATCTTCGCCAATTTTTCTAAATCAAAACAAAAGAGAGTTTATGAAGCAGGCTATTTATTTTCTTTTCCTTATGATAATCAGCATCTCCTCATTTGCTGCCGATCATGCAGAAAGATCTCATTCCTCTTTTGATGCTCTTTCAATCTTAACGGCCCAAGTTGGCTGTCAAATACCTGCTGCCCATGATGAAAAAAGTAAACACTCACCAGTGCCAAAATGTTCCCAAAAAGGACAATAAAACTCACATTAGTTTACAGTTTTGGTCAATTTTTACAGGTTAGGCCCTAAGACATTGAATCGAATATAGATATCTGATAGAAAACGGCAAACAAAATTACGCAATTTGGAACGCGTAGCGCTTTTGGAGGTTTAATGAAAACAAAAAACAAGCAACTTATTGGTGCTCTACTTCTCTCTACTCTCGCAGCTTGTGGTGGTGGAACAAAAGATGGCTCAGCCACTTATCAAAAAAGCGTTATTCCTCTAAGCCCCAAGGGAACGACAGTTACAACAGTCGAAGAAAAGCAAGAAGCAGCAGCTGAAGGCGTAGATATTTACGACTGGTTTAACAAAGATCCAGAACTTGATGGAATCATGGGCGTCAGTACCAATCGCGTTTATGCCGAAATGGATATTAGAAATGATATTGATCCAATTATTGTCGCTGTTGTCGACTCCGGTGTTGATATTTATCACGAAGACCTTCAAGGGAAAATTTGGACTAACCCAAATGAAATTCCAGACAATGGAATTGACGATGACAACAATGGTTTTATCGACGATATTCACGGTTGGAACTTCATCGGTGGTCATGATGAAAATGGAAATCCTACTCACGTAGGTGCTGACACTTTAGAATTAACACGTGAATATGCACGTATGACCAAGTTAGCGGCCAGCAATCCCAATATGAGCGATGAAGACAAAGCCTATTTGGAAAAACTCACTGAAGAATTCAATGCAGCGGCAGGTTCAGCAATCCAGATTATGAAAATTGCTCGCGCCAACTTCCCAATTCTTCAAGCAGAATTTGGAATCGAAGACGTTTCTTCAGTAAGCATTGCCGATCTCCAATCAGATAAGGCTGAAGTTCAAGCTGCGATTTCCCAAATCAAACAACTACTCAGTATGTTCCGCGCCGGAATTGGTCTTGTGCGCATTATGGACTACTATGGCGATCAAGTTGATTACTACTACAATGTCGATTTTGACCCAAGAAAGACGATCGTAAAAGATGATCCGACCAACCTTCAATATTTGGGCTATGGTAATAACGATGTAAAAGGTCCTGACTCTTCTCACGGAACTCACGTTTCTGGGATTATTGCAGCGGTTCGCAACAATGGTATCGGAATGAACGGAGTGGCCGAAAACGTTAGAATCATGAGCGTAAGAGTTGTTCCTAATGGAGATGAGCGCGATAAAGACGTGGCCAATGGTATCCGTTATGCCGTTGATAATGGAGCACGCGTAATTAACTGCTCTTTTGGTAAAGCTTTCTCTCCTCAAAAGAAATACGTCGATGACGCAATTAAATATGCTGCCCAAAAAGGTGTTCTTGTATTGGCCGCAGCTGGTAACGATAACTTAAATGTTGAAATCAACCCTCACTATCCTCTAAAAAGATATGTAGAAGGCGGTGAATCTGATTCTTATATGACCATCGGTGCCTCTAGTTACTTGGCCAACTTAAATCTTCCCGCTTACTTCTCAAACTATGGGAAACAAACAGTTGACCTCTTTGCTCCTGGTTATCAAATTTTCTCAACGACTCCTGAGAACAATTATGAAGCCTACAATGGAACGAGTATGGCAACTCCTGTCACAGCAGGCGTCGCAGCACTTGTTCTGTCTCAATACCCAGAAATAACAGGTAAACAATTGAGAGATATTTTGATGTATTCTGTGGTTGAGAAGAAAGATCTTGAAGTAAGACTTCCAGGTTCTGATACCTTTGATGTGCCAATACCATTTGCAGACATTTCCGTAACTGGTGGTATTGTTAACGCCAAAAAAGCTCTGGAATTGGCCAAAAGGCTTAAAGAAGAGCAGCTTTAAGAGTTAATTTTTATTATTTTCCATAAAGGGCCGAGTTTTCGGCCCTTTTTTTTAAACTTCAGCCCCTCAAAACCGATAAGCCCTATGTAACAAAGGTTTTGAGATGATTGATAAAATATCTTTTTGGACAAATTCAAGCTCTCGCATTAGCAAGGATTCTTCTCGCAAAGAACAACAATCTTCTCAATCTGAAAATCATTCTGCTCACTCAGAAAAAGAGCAAGAAGATCAAGTTCAAAAAGAAGAGGTTTTCACCTATCAAGTCATGGCGAAAATGGTAGAAGACCTTAATGCCCACGAATACTATCAGGCTAAGGAACTCTTCTTTGAATTAGAATTTTCAGAACTCGCTCCTCAAGAAAGTCTAGTCATTGTGCGCGCTAGAGAAGGGAAAAAGGTTCAGACTCTCCCCCTTGCGGCACTTAGAAGCCTACATCAAAGAGTCATTAAAAAGCCCGAAGGAAGTATCAAGGGCGGTTTACTTAATCTAGTGTGCTAAAATATGAATGAATCTCTCAATAAAATAGAATCCATAATGAAACGTGATAGCTTTGGAGAATTTCTGTTCACCAATCTTGCGGTATCGGCGCGCTCCATTTCCGTTTATATGCGCACTGGAGGACAATCAGCTGGAACCCAAAACCAATTACAACGCGACTTACAAATCTTAGTTAATCGCCTTTGCCAAAAATTTGAAATTCCAACATTGAATATCAAAGTAACAAAAGAGCGAACTAGTCCCTATATTAAGCAATCAACTACCTACTTATCAATCTCTGAAATTTTAGAAAACCCTCTCTATAAGTCAGAAACACCTGCGATCTATTTTGAAGATCCTTTTATTGAAAATCAATTGAACTGGATTTTGGATACAATTTTTGATCAATTCATCCAATACTTACTCCAGCAAGTGGGAATCTCTTCGACAAGTGCGCTTGCCCAAAAAGAGATTTACTTGGAATTGTTTCGCGATAAGGCCATTGAATTTGATGAAGCTCAACAAAAGCATAAACTCCAAGAGGCCCTAGAAGACAAAATTTTTGATCGTAGCCGCTAACTAAAGTTCAGCCTTAATCTTTTCTAAAAAAGCGGCACAACTATCTTCTAAAATATCCAGCACCAATTCAAAACCTTTGTCGCCACCATAGTATGGATCAGGAACGTAATTGGCTTCTATTGTTTTGCAAAAATCAGTCATGAGATAAAGCTTGTCATCGTATTTACCTTTAGACCAAGCCTTGAGTTGTGACATATTTTCGTCATCCATTCCCAAAATATAATCAAACTCCTCGAAGTCGGAATAAGGATCAACAGGACGCGACAGGTGTCTAAAATCATAGCCTCTCATTTTACCATGTTCGCGCATGCGACGATCAGGTAAAGATCCCTGGTGATAATTATGAGTGCCCGCAGAATCGACATAGATTTGGCTGGCGAGACCTTCTCTTTTGAGAAGCTCCTGAAAAATTCCATCTGCCGCAGGCGAACGACAAATGTTTCCCATGCAAACAAATAAAACCTTTTTCATAAAATCACCCCTATAAAATAGTAGGGGGGCAGAATCATCTGCCCCCCCCATGTATTTGCAAGATAGCTTAAACTACTTTGCAACTTTTAACAATTTAGAATCCATTGTCGTATTTTGTCCATAAGCGCGAACAATATAACGAGCTCCTGATCTCATCGAAGGCATATTCAAGCTTACAAGCCCTTCTGAATCAGTATAGGCAACATCAGCAACATATCCACTGGAAGTAGTCAAAGCCACTCTCACTCCTTTCACAGAGTTTCCTCTGTAAGAGTGAAGACGATATTGAACTGTTGATGCTTTTCCGCCAATTTCTGCAGGTCCTAGAATCTCGATTTGATCAACTGGTTTTGTTCTCAAATTGATAGAAGGATCACCAAAAGTTACATACGTTTCCCAATAGTATTTCATACGACCTTGACCACCATAGTGTGCCCAAAGTTCAGAAAGAGAGTACTGAGTAATATCACGGAAAGTAGAAAGACCATCACGGAAAATTCCATCATACATTCTTCTTTCTAAGATATCGTCTTCATCCCAGTAAGTGCTATCCATAGAACCCCAGTACATGATGGCCCCTTGAGGATGCTTGATCCAAGTCTCACCATAAGATTCACTGCGAGTAAATTGGCCAGTAATACAAGCGTTGGAGATAACAAAAGGAAGAGCATCAGAGTGATTCAAACTTCTCACATCTGATTGAGTCATACGAGGTGCATCCCAGAAAGTAGTCGCGCCATGTCCTGAATAGTTAACAATGAAGCGTCCTTCTTGAATACGTGCAACGGAATCAGATCCAGATGCCTTATGAGTAATGGCATAAAGCTTATCTCCACCTTCAGTATATTCTTGAGGAAAAGAACCACTGATACCCAATGCTTTGGTATAGGTATCAATTGCATAATTATGAGAACCTTCTGCCACGACATATTGGTCATTCGTTGCAAGGAAAGCAATCTTTTTTAACCACTCTTGATCAGCAAATTCTCCAACTTGGTATTTAATGAATTTATCAACAATACCTGCAAGCTCAGACTCTTTATTTACAGTCAAACGACCAACACCAATATCTGGACCGTTAATATCTAGGTCATAATTATCAGTATCAATTGCACGATAGTAGTGATCAGTAACACCTGAACAGTTGTGTGCTTTTTCAGCAGGAACGTCCTCAACGTCGCCGATGATCAAAGCATATTTGAGGGCCATATTGGATTCACGGAAAAGCTTTTGAAGCTCAGCTCTAATTTGTGCAGGAGTATTGATACCTTCCCCAACATTAATTGTCTGAATTTCAAATCCTTGTCTCATTTTGAAAGTCATGTACTTCTTAAGAGCTGCTGAATCCTTAAACTTCTTGCCTACAACAAAAGCAAAGATATCTTTGTCAGCAACTTGGCGAGCCTCAGCTTTTTTCACTTTAATGCTAAAATCGCGAATGAATTTATAAGAGCCTGTAGAAGGACTGTATTGGAAAGGATAAATCGTTACCAATTTTTGATTGCGTCCACGCACAGATCCGGCATCTTCAACTTTAAACAATTTATTAGGATATTCTCCTTTATATTGAGAATAAAAAGCATTGTTCATTTTAAAAGGAAGCTTCTTAGCAGAAGACTTAGATTGTGATTCCTGATTAGGAATAATCTTTCCTTTTACATAGCTAGAAACTGCAAAGTTTGATGTTCCTTTATAAGGAAAATTCACATAAACATCAGAATCGCTATCTGCAACAACGAGAAGACGAACAACGGGAATCTTAGGAAGTCCCACTTCGTAAGCAATACCTTCGTATTTTTCAACGCCTTTAAAGCCAGCGTCTACAAATGAACGTCCATCGGCAGATGTTTTGCTAAGAGAAAGTTTTTCAACATGAAAATCATAAGAAACGTGATTACCTAGATCTCTTACCCAAACTTTGCCGAAAGCCACTTGGGAAATGAGAAAAAGGATAACTAGAATGAGTAGTGATCGCATAAATTCCTCCGTGAAGTAAGACTTGTTTCTAACCCTGAAACAATGAAATAAGAAAAACTATAACTTTAAAAAAACGTAAAAAGAAGCGCTAGGCTCCCTTGGGATTCCAACATAAACTAACAATGATGCTTACTTTAGGCGAAGAATGTTAATTCCCTTAACGGTCGAGCTATTTTGGTAGCTTCTTAGGTAATCGATAAGCTCGATATCCACGACTTTCATGTAAGTCTTAGATGCCGATGCGTTGCGAAAATAGAGTTTGCCTTCCTTCCAGATGGCAAGTCCTTGATGAGAAATATTGAGATTAGTTCCAATATAAGGAGTCAAATTCCAATTGGGACGAACGATATTAATGACTGCTGCTTGAGGGATATTATCCAAAAGCGCCGGGTTTTTAAGCACAGATGAAATAGTTAAATAGGGAACCTCAGCCACTTCATCTTCAAAAAAAGAGCCTTCAGCCCGTAACTCCGGTAGGAGCTTTTCCTTGCGCTCAAGAAACTCCTCCTCCGTCTCATTATCCAAAGGAAGTAATTGCAAACGATCTAGGCCCATTTTTTGGTACCAAGCCTTCTTCTTTATAACTGCCGTTGCTACTTTTACATTGTCAGAGGAATCCTCCCCGACCAGCCAAGTCACATCCTCTAAAAACTCTTGGTTATTGGGAATCCAATCCAAACTGGTAATGTGCTTACGGGTAACAAATGAGACCTGCCCATCGATGTAGCGAATTTCATTTATGGTGGATTCAAAATCGGAAAAATCGGAGGCATAAGCTAAGGCCATGCTCGTTTCCACCAAGGTGGTGCAATCAAAAACATCAAAGCGATAAAGGGGATCTTGATCGTATTTTCCCTCTTCCCCCTCTCCAAAAGGGCCACCCACATAAGGGGCATCCAAAAAATAAGAAGAAAAAAGCACAAGTCTCTCTTCGAGAGAAAGATTTTGGCTTGTTTGCAATTTTTGATCGAGAAAGGTCGCTTGAGGAGCCTCATAGGCCCAAGCAAGAGAAGACAATAAAAATAAGCTTATTAAGAACTTCATGGCCGCCATCATACGATGAATAATCGTTTTTTTGAAGGGCCTAGGAACTATCTACAGAAGTTCTAGCACGAGAGAATCCATCAATAAAAAACCATTAGAAGTTAAAACCACAGGATCTAATGATTTCAATAGATTACGATTTCCCCACTCTTCAATAATTTTTTGCTTAGATGAATCTAGCTCGCCAAGAGGGATGCCTTTTTGAGTCCGCAAGGCCAAAAATACTCTCTCTTCATAAAGTTCGGCCTTGCTCAAAAACTCTTCTTCTAAAGTCAGATCCTTTTCAGTCCATTTATAGCGATAGGCTGAATTCTTTGAAAGAGCAAGATAACCGGTTGCCGAAGGGCCCAAGGCCAAAACAGATTTTTGCTCCCAATAGGCTTGGTTATGGCGACTTTCTTTGCCTATCAATGAAAAATTAGAAACCTCATATTGAAGAAGTCCTCTTTGGGAGAGCTCTTCTACCAAAAATAAATATTCTGCCACAGTCTGATCTTCGCCGGGCAAATCATTGTAAAAGCAATAATCCTCCCCGACAGTCAAAATATAAGAACTCAAATGTGTGGGGCTAAATTGCAGTAGCCCTTCGATTTCCCGCTGCAAATTGCGCCCTTGATACGGAATCCCCAAAAGCAAATCCACCGAAAAATTATAGTTCTTTTTGCCCAAATAAGATAAAAGCTCATCCACCTCTTCTAGTGAGTGAGTGCGCCCTAAACGCAACAAAGCCTCTGCATCGTAAGCTTGCACCCCCACAGAAAAGCGATTCACGCCCAACTCTCTCCATCTCTCAATTTCCTCAATGGAAACAGCTCCTGGATTCACTTCCAAGGTAAATTCACATTGAGGTGCAAGTGCAATGCGCTGTGCTTGTAAAAAATGGGAAAGAAATTCTATTCCCTGAACTCCCCAAAGAGAAGGAGTCCCCCCCCCAAGGTAAAGAGTCTCCAAAGGAAGCAAAGAAAATTTATAAGAATCCAATTTTTCTGATACAATTTTCCACTGTGATTCTATTTGCTCATGGAAAACAGAAAAAGAGGCATCCTGCGGGATGCAGCTGTAAAAATCACAGTAATTGCAAAAACTTTTGCAATAAGGGAAATGAATATAAAGCGAAGAAACATTCGATTCCATAGATAAGAAATAGTCGAAAAGGACAAGTATGAAAATCAAAAAGTTAAAGCTAAAAAACAAACTCAATGTATTGCTCATGCATACCCCAGGAGAAACTTCTGGTTCCTGCCAATTCTGGTTTCGTGCAGGATCAGCATTAGAAGAAAAAAATGAAGAGGGAATTGCTCACTTTTTGGAACATATGTTTTTTAAAGGTACGGCCAAACGTCCTAATAACGAAATTAGTGCCGCAGTGGAAGATTTCGGCGGGGAAATTAATGCGTTCACCTCCTTTGATTACACGTGTTACTACATCAATGCTCCTCATACCAATTTGGAAGAAAGTATTGATATTCTACTAGACATGGTGGCAAATCCCCTCTTTAAGCAAGAAGATATTGTTCCTGAGCGCGAAGTTGTTTTTGAAGAGTATTTAAGAGGCCTCGATAGCCCCGGCAGTTTTGAATTCCAAGAATTATGCCAAAAAGTTTTTACCAATAAATATGGACACTCGATTGTGGGGCGTGAGCAAACAATTAAAAATTTTTCGAGAGAGCAACTGGAGTCTTTCCGCAAGCGCTACTACAACTGCGCCAACTCCTTACTCATCATTTCGGGGGATTTGAAGAATGAAAAGAAAATTCTAAAGCTCATTGAAAGCTATAAGCTTCCGCTTGGCCAAAAAAGCCAATTTCCTCAGTTTAGTTTAAAAAGTAAAACAACTCCGCGCGTTTATAGCAAAGAAGTTCGCCAAGCGATGGTTAACCTTGTCATTGAATGCCCCTCCTTTGACGGCCCCCAAGCTCCTGCAGAAGATCTCGCACTCAATATTCTCTTTAACGGAGAAACATCTTATCTCCACCACCGCCTTGTGATCGATGACACCACAGTCTCTGGCGTAAGCGGAACCAGTATGTTCTTTGCTCAAGGCGGTCTGCATCTCATTCGCCTACTCCTGCCACCAGAAAATCTAAGCAAAGCAAAAGATAAATTAATCAATGCACTAGAAGAACTCTTCCAAGAAGGGGTTAAAGATCACGACATCGAAAAAATTAAAAATCAATATATCGCGAGCAAACTTTACGAAAGAGAAACAATCGAATCGCTAGCCTTCTCTAAAGGACATGGCTTCGCTCAAAATGGAAATACGGAAGCTGATGAAGAATTCATTGAGAGAATAAAATCATGTACCAAAGAGGAAATTAATCGCGCACTCAAAAACATTTTTTCACGCACTATTCACATATCCATTCAATTACCCAAGAATCATCATAAAGCGAATAAGCAATTGGGTACTAGCTGGCAAATTGCACTCAAAAAGCTATCAGCACAGCAAAAACAAAAGAAAACAACAAAAGAAAAAATCCAAAAATCAAAATTTGATTCGCGAACACAAGTGATTGAACTGGCTCCTCAAGTCAAGCTTCTTTATCGCCAAGGGAAAGAACCCCCAACCTTTGTCTTTCACGGATATATGCGAGGTGGTTTAGCCTTTGAAACGCCCAAAAACAATGGTCTCTATAACTTGCTTCAATCCCAGTTACCCAAAGGATATGAAGGTTGTGCCTTCGAAGAACTAAAAAAGGATCTAGAAAACAAGTCCGCATCGTTGCACGGCTTTGCCGGGAAAAACGCTTATGGCTTGACGCTGCACGGACAAAGTGATCATTTTGAAGTTCTAATGAAACATTACTTTGGTAGTTTACTATCCCCTCTTTTTGAAGAACGCTGGATTGAACAAGAAAAAGAACTGTTACAGCGAGAGCTCGAAAATCATGAAGAAGATCCCACTCGCATTGCCTTTAAAACGTTTTCCCAAGAGATGTTCAAAGGGCATCCCTATGCCATGCCCATCATCGGGAATAAGACAACGACCAAATCTTTTACCCGAAAACAACTGCAAGATACTCACCGTCAGCAACTTTACAAACACGAACTCTTATTCTGCTATTGTGGAGATAAGCCGCTCAAAGAAGTGGAAAGCCTGCTACGTCCCTACCTTAAAGACTTAGTTGCCGCCAAAAGAACAAAAGCCCTAGGGAAGAAATGCCTTGAGCACTCTAAAAATAAAAAGTATTTCATTGAACTAGATCGCCTCCAAACTCATATCGTCATGGGCAAAGCAGCCTATTCAATGGATCACAAAGAAGACCTTATGCTTAAGATGCTCTCTTCCCATCTTTCAGGTATGTCTTCTGATCTTTTTACCTTAGTGCGCGATCAGTTAGGACTTTGCTATGCTATTCAATCTCTTCACTTTTCGGCCAAAGATGGCGGATATTTTGGCATCTACATCGGAACCAGCAATGACAAAAGAGAACTTGCCATTCAAGCAATTAGTGAACTTTTAAAAGAACTGGCCAATAAAGGATTGAGCAGCAAAGAATTTAATAAACTTAAACGCAGTATCAAAGGGCAAAACCTTCTCAATCTTCAAACCAATGGAGATTATGCCAGTACTTATTCCGTACCTCTCTATAATGGTCTTGGACTTGATTATTTTCACGAAAGTAATCAAAAAATGGATAAGCTCAAGCGAGAAGATTTCAATGCCTTTATTAAGAAGTATCTAGATAACAAATGGTTGATCGTCTCTGTTGGCAAAAAAGCACCATAAAAAACTGAGGAGGGCCTAAATCGGCCCTCCTTTTAATAAAATGTAATTTTGATTCACAAAGACTCACTAACCTCCACTAACTTCGACACCATAGGAGGTTCATTATGAAGTCATTTCTTTTTATAGCTCTTTTAATTATTTCCAGTGCTTCATTTGGGGAAGCTTTTCAACTAGATACAAAGCACTCCAAGATTGAATTTAAAATTGGGTATTTGGCCATTGCTTCGGTCACTGGTGTATTCAATGAATTTACGGGGCAATTTGATTTTGATACAAAAAATCAAAATGTAAAAGATCTGGTAGTAGAAATTAAAGCGACATCCATTGACACAGGAATAGAAGCCCGCGACGAACATTTGCGCACAGAAGACTTCTTTGGAACAAAAAAATTTCCAACAATTAAATTTGCAGTCAAAACGGCTGAACAAAAAGGAAATGGAAAACTCATCCTAACGGGACCGTTAACCATTCGCGACAAAACAAAAACGATCTCTTTTGAACTCAAGTTTACAGGAAAAGAAGAAGACCCTTGGGGCAATGAACTCTTTGGTTATACCGCGACATCCAAAATCAATCGCAAAGACTTTGGAGTTGCTTGGAATAAGCAAAACAAAAAAGGAACTTTTATTATTGGGGATGAAGTAGACATTGTTGTTGAAGGAATTGCCAAGAAGAAGGAAGAAAAACAAAAATAAAACTAAAACAAAAAAGCCCCTTTTGAGGGGCTTTTTTTTAATTGATGTATTTTTTTACAATTTTTTCTTCTAAATCCTTCATCTCTTTTTCGTCTTCTTGAAAACGCTGTCCTATTAAGTCTCGCAAAATACAGCCAAGGCGACCAATTTGTCCCTTGTAAGAAACACAGTTGTTGCAAATTAAAAGATGAAGATGCAAAAAAAACTTCTGCTTAAAAGTAAGTGGATCTGGAGAGGCCAATAAAGCGGCCACATCTTTACAAGAATAAAGTTGTTTGCGAATGCTTATAGGAAGAAGCAAAAGATATAATCGTCTCAAAAAGTTTCTCACCCAAAACATTTAATTTTCCCCTATTCCCAATGCCCTTTTCTCAAGACACTTGCGCAGTAGATTCTTGGCACGAAATAGAATCACACCTAAATTAGTGCGGCTGACATTCATTATCTTACAAATCTCTTCTGAATTTTCCTCTTCAACTTCCTTGAGATAAAAGGCCGTACTGTACTTTTCTCCAATTTTTTTCAAACAGATATCCAAATACTTACGGATCTCGCCTTGATTAAAGCGCTGAAAAGGATCTTCCGGAGTGCTTCTCCAGCGGCCCATATCATCAAACTGCGAATTGACCAAATTTTCTAACTGGTCATCTTCAGGAATATCGACAATTCTTCCCAATCGCCTCTTATGTTCACGAATTTTATTGACTAAAATTCCAAAGAGAAATGTTTTCACCTTAGAGCGGCCCTCAAAACGATCGATGGCATCAAAAAAGGAATCCCAAACAGACTGGACCAGATCCTCCGCTTCATCCTTTTTCACCCCTTGCCCTACTGCATAGAGATAGAGAGGTTTGATATTAGAACGAATAAGAGTTTCCATGGCTTCTGGATTCTTATTTTTAAGTTTCC
>QKCN01000026.1 GCA_003245675.1 Bacteriovoracaceae bacterium
GGCTAATGGCCTTGCTTCAGAGGGGGGGCATATTTGTATTGAACCCAAAGGGCGCTTATGTGGTTGTGGGGGAATTGGACATTTGGAAGCCTATGCATCTGCTACGGGGTTGGAGAAAACGGCTAAAGAACTGATGGGCAAGGAGCTTTCAGGAAAAGAAGTCTTTGAACTTTGGCAGAAGGGAGATGTTTTGGCCGACAAAGTTTTTTCTCAAACGGCAGAATATTTGGGAAGAGGTTTGGCAACGATGGCATCTCTATTTGCTCCTCAAGCTTTTATTTTGGCCGGAGGAGTTTCCGGTGCGGGCGAAGAATTTCGCAAAAGGGTAGAAAAAAATTTGAACGAATATATTTTTCCTTCCTTTAAGGGACATGTAAAAGTGTTGATTTCGTCAGTTTCTCGAGAAGAAGGGGCCATTTTAGGTGCCGCTTCTTTGGTCTTTTCAGATAAGGAATAATCGATGGCGCGTTTTTTGTTTTACCTTATGGCCGTAGCAATTCTTGTTTTGGGATATTACGCCATTTATGTGCGTTTTATAAAAGGTGAGAAAGGAAAAGGGCGTCGTATCCTCTTTTTTCTTTTTGCGATTTTGGGGACTTTGCCTTCCTTCCTTTTTAGAGGGCTCTCTTATCAATTTCCTTTATTTCCTTGGTCGAAATTGATGTTTACCCATTATATTGTTTTTGGTTTTTGGGTTTATCTTGTCTATCTCCTTATCTTCGTTGGCTTCCCTTTGGATTTTTGCCGCCGCTTTTGGAAGGTCCTGACTCAAAAAAGAATCAATAGGCTTGTTATTCTATTGGCCTGTCTTTTTACGGCTGCCGCTTTTTGGGGGGCCCAACGGGAATTGGCCATAAAAAAAGTATCGTTGAAATCGGATGTTTTACACGGATTACGCATTGTTCAGCTTTCAGATATTCATATAGGACATTCGCTGCGCCAAGAATTTGTCGAAAGCATTGTTCGTAAAGTCAAAGAGCTTAAGCCTCATTTACTTATTATTACTGGTGATCTGGTAGATGCACCCAGCTCTGTTATTTTAAATGACTTTGAAGCATTTAAATCACTAAAACCGGAACTTGGAATATGGGCCGTCTTAGGAAACCACGAGTATTATTCAGGCTTAGAAGATTGGAAGAAAAGCTTTCCAAGCCTAGGGATTAAATTGCTTATCAATGAGCACGCAGTGATTCGCTTTCAGGAAAAGAACATCTTATTGGCCGGCGTGACTGATATGCGTGACCCTTTGGATTTTCCTGACTTAGAGAAGGCCATGAAAGATGCCCCTCCATTTGATTATGGTATTTTTTTGAATCACCGCCCAGACATGTATAGAGAGGCTGAGGCGAAAGGGTTTAACTTGCAGTTGTCGGGTCATACTCATGGGGGCCAATTTTTTCCGGCCACGCTCTTTGTACATCTGGCCCATGATTTTGTATCAGGATTGTACGACTACAAGAGAATGAAAATTTATGTGAGTGAGGGGACTGGTTATTGGGGACCACCTATGCGGCTGGGGACTCGCTCGGAAATTACGCTGTTCCAGTTAGATTAGAATAATTGTTCCGTTTTTGCGGGCGTTCTTGTTTTTTGAGAATTTGATTTTTGGGTAAAATTTATATTCCCCTTGAGGATACCTGTACTTTTATGTAGTTAAGCATAAATGACGACGACTACAATGCCCTATATTTTCGATTACTTCGACTATGTTCGCTATTTGAATGATGTATATCTTTTTAAGAAAAGAGAGAATACATCCTTCTCCCTTGGCGTTTGGACTCGTTCTTTAGATCTTAAGGCAAAGTCTCAGCTGTCCATGGTTCTCAACGGCAAAAAATCCCCTAGCAAATCCTTGATTGCAAAGTTGGTTGATTACTTGAGATTAAATCAAGAAGAAGAAGATCATTTAAAAAGTTTAGTGCAATTTCATAAATTGAATTGTGATGACTTAGTTAAAAAAAGGGCCCTTTCTTTTTTAAAGAAAAACGACCCCAAAAAGATGGAATCGACGATTGTCAGTGATGAGCTCTTTTCGCTTATTTCCCATTGGTCTTATTTTTTAATGAGAGAACTTTGTCAAACGAAAGGATTTAAAGAGGATGCTGATTGGGTGCAGTCTGTTTTAAGAATGCATCTCAACAAAAGTAAAATTGATGAAATTATCAATACCTTGCGCTCTTTGGGACTCATTAGTAAAGACTATTGTGGGCGTTTTCAGCAAACGGATCGCAATATTACGACGACAGACAACAAGCCTTCTCCGGCAATTCAAAACTATCATTTGGAGATGTCTGATTTGTCTAAAGAGTTAATAAAAAAATCAGATGCCGATGAGCGTTGGCTGAGCTCTGTTATTTTTCATGCGAGGAAATCTGATTTGCAAGAAATGAAAAAAAATATCCGTTTGTGTGAAGATGAATTTTTGCGGACCTATGAAAAAGATCCCAAGCAATCGGATGTTTTGTACGCTTTTAATATTCAAATTTTGCCTTTAACCAATTCTTAAAATATGTGAGATTTTATGAAAAAGATTTATTTGTTATCGCTTATTACTTCTTTATTGTGGGTGTCTACGGTCATGGGACATTCTCGAGTTGGAAATGGAGGAGGCGGATTACTTTGTTCTTCCAGTAGTGGAGAGTCTTTTCTTTTTACGCTAGATGCGCTTTATGATATTGAGCCACGCTTATATTTTGAAAGTAACTTGAGTGATGAAGATCTTGGAAATGTTTTAAACTTTTTACTTCTCAGCTATGCCAAAAAGCAGGGGCGTAGCGCAGATATTTTTATGAAGTGGGCCAATAATTATCTCGACAATTTTATCTTAACTTCATTTTTTGAATTTAATGTTCCTCGACGATCAATTGATGACGTTTTAGTGAGCTCTGATATGATTGCACAGGCGATGAATGTTATTGGTGAAGGAAGAGGGGTGAATAAAGAAGATTGCTCTTTTGTGCAATTAGCTTACTTTAAAGAAAGTGCCTTCTTTATGAATTTGGATTATTTTGAGCAACTTTCTTCTTATGACCTCCTTGCTTTATTCTTGCATGAAATTATTTATAGTTATTCGATGCAAAACATGAGGGATATTGGCCAGCCTCATAAATATTCTTTGACTCAAGTGATTCATGAAGAGGTTCAGGCATTGCTTTCGGAATTAGTTTTGTTTCGCAGATAAGAGAAAAGTTATTTTCAAATAAAAAAAGCCTCCCATTTGGGAGGCTTTTTTTATTTGAAATGCAAAAAATTTTATTCGATGGTTACATCTCCTACATCTGCATCTGAATAAGTGGAAGAAGTCGGTGCTGATTCTTCTTTCCAAAATTCATCATCATTAACAATTTCAGAAACACCTTCTAGTTCACACATTGTTTGGTTGAAAAGGGCACCCTTCAAAGCTTTTACGGCCGCTTTATTGTTTTTCTTGGCGAACTTGTGATCGTATTTAGATACGATTTCTGAAAGTTTTCCTTCGTAGTTTGCGGCCAAGCAATGAGCTGCCTCAGGATTGGCATCAAAGAATTCTTTAATTTCACGGCAGAGCTTAGTGTTAAATCTCATGATGAAGGTTTTTTTGAATTCGAGCGGCAAGCAAGTATTTTTGTGATAATCAAAAGTGAGTTTTTCTGGGAACACATCAGTACCAGCTTTAGGCGCAAGAGCATTTTTGGTTCTAGATACTTCCAGTACTTTTCCTGTTACATCGCGTACAACGCGTAAAGTGTAGCTTCTTCTTTTGTCGTTAGGGTAATTGACTTTGATAATGCGAATTTCTTTTTTAGTTTTGCGATTAAATTTTGTTTCGATTTCGCGTAAATTCGCTCTGTCTTTAATATCAAAAATGATTGTAGGTTGCTCAATTCCTTGAATATTGAGTTTCCCTTCGCGGATTTCAAAATCCTCGAACATTTCATTTTTTTTCATCAGTTTTTTCATGGGAGCATCTTCGGGAATAGAATCATCGGCCATTCCTTCCATTTCTCCATTTAAATACTTCATACAGTATTTACTGTAATTGACTTCAGCTAAAGCAGGTAAGCTCAAAAGGCTTAAAACTAACAGGCTTAATAAAGTTTTCATAATATCTCCTACCAACGATTAAAAAACAGAGCTAGAACTCCCTTTTTATTGTCGTACAAAGATGGAGAAGATGAAAGGCGGCAAATTACTCTGTGGCGTCTAGATTAATGGATGTCGATATTTTGACGCCATGTGCCAGTTCTGGTTCCTTATCTTTGATGAAGGAGAAGCGCATGGGGACAAAATTTTCCATTTGCTCTTCATAGTTGATGAAGATGGACTTTTTAGACACCTCAATGAGGGTTGAGTAGTAGTAATTGGTTGGAAGATTGAGCTGATCGCTTTCTGCGTCATCATCAATTTCAATCATGGCCGCCTTAGTGCTATTTTTAACAATTAGAGCACCCTCGATGCGATCAGGATCTAAATCTTTCGTTAAATTCCAGGTATTTATATTAAAAAAATCCAAATAGAAGCAAGATCCTTGAAATTTCCACTTTCTGGGAAGAAGGAGACTTTGCATAAAGCGGCGAGTGGACTCGTCTTTTGCCTTTCTGGCCAACTTTGTGGCTAAATAATTATCCTCGAGTCGGATAATGTAGTTGCCAGGCTTTTTTGTCGAGCGAAAAAGCATATATTGGAAAGCAATGCTGAATAGGGTGTAAAGCTTGTGTTGATTGAGCTGAATAAGCTTTTCATCAGATTCAACAATGGATTTCACTGATTCGTAGAGGTCTTTTTGGGTGAGCTGGTCGTTCATCTTTCTCATAATATTTTCAGATTCGCTGCTAAGTTATTAATGAATAAATGTGGAACTTTAAAATCTCGCCAGCAATTTAAAGCATTTTGAGATTTTTGTAAATAATTATTTAAAAAACCAAATAGTTACAGTTGACGCTTGGGTAAAAAATACATTACTATCGCCTCGATTTCTATTCAACAAATAACTGCTATTCGAGGAGCGCAAATGAAAGAATTAGCGAACACCAGAAATATCGGGATCTCTGCCCATATTGACTCTGGTAAGACAACACTTACTGAAAGAATTCTTTTCTACACTGATCGTATTCATAAAATTAATGAAGTGAGAGGTGATGGTTCAGGTGCCAAGATGGACCACATGGAACTTGAAAAAGAAAAAGGGATCACTATTACTTCTGCGGCGACAACTGTTCACTGGAATGGTTCTCAAAGAAACGGCATTACATTCTCAGAAGGTAATGGAAAAGACATTAAAATTAATATTATCGACACTCCCGGACACGTTGACTTTACTGTTGAAGTAGAAAGATCTTTGCGTGTTCTTGATGGTGCGATTTTGGTTCTTTGCGGTGTGGCTGGAGTTCAATCTCAGTCTATTACTGTTGACCGTCAAATGAAGCGCTATGGCGTTCCTCGTTTGGCTTTCATTAATAAAATGGACCGAATGGGTGCCAATGCTTATAAAGCAGCAACTTCTCTAAGAGAAAAATTAGGTCTTAACGCTGTGATGATGCAACTTCCTATTGGTGCAGAAGACCAATATCAAGGCATTGTTGATTTGATCACTAAAAAAGCATATTACTTTGATGGCGCTAATGGCGAAAACGTTCGCGAAGCAGAAGTTCCCGCAGATATGGTTGATCAAGTTGAAGAATACCGTGAAGCAATGCTTGATAAGGTTTCTGAATTTGACGATCAAATGATGGAAGACCTTCTTGAAGGAAAAGAAATTACTGAAGAAACAATTCACAACGCTGTTCGCGCTGGTGTGAATTCTTTGAAATTGGTTCCTGTATACAATGGTACTGCTTTCAAAAACAAAGGTGTTCAGCTAGCTCTTGACGCTGTTGCTCGTTACCTTCCTTCTCCTTTGAGTTGTGTTAAGCAAAAAGCAATCAATAGTAATGACAATACTACTTTTGATCTTGAACCAGATAAAAATATGCCTCTTGTTTGTATGGCTTTCAAAATCACTGATGAGCAATTCGGACAATTGACTTATACACGTATTTATCAAGGAACTTTGAAAAAAGGTGACACCATTTACAATACACGTACTAAAAAAGGTGTTCGTGTTGGCCGTATGGTTCGTATGAACTCTAACGATCGTGAAAATATTGATGCAGCATCTGCTGGAGATATTATCGCGATCATCGGTATGGATTGTGCTTCTGGTGATACTTTTGTCGGTGATGAAAAATTGAATCACATTTCTTGTGAATCTATGTTCGTGCCAATTCCTGTTATCGAACTTTCTGTTAATGCAAAAGATAAAGATTCTTTAGCCCGTATGAGTAAAGGTCTTCAACGCTTTAGAAAAGAAGACCCCACTTTCCACGTTTATACAGACGAGGAATCTGGCGAGACTCGTATTGCCGGTATGGGAGAGCTTCACCTTGAAATTTATGTTGAGCGTCTTAAGCGTGAATATCGTTGCGAAGTTGAAGTGGGTGCACCACAAGTTAACTATCGTGAAACGATCCGCCAAGAAGCAGCTTTTGATTATCTTCACAAAAAACAAACTGGTGGTTCTGGTCAATTTGGACAAGTTATCGGAAAAATCAGACCGCTTGCTGCTGAAAACAAGGAAAAAGAAAGTCAAAACTTCCGTTTCCACAATGAAATTAAAGGTGGATCAATTCCTGGTGAATTTATCGGCGCTTGTGAAAAAGGTTTCATGGATGTTATGGACAAAGGACCTCTTGCGGCCTTCCCATTAATTGATGTTGAAGTGTTCTTGCAAGACGGTAAATACCATGATGTTGACTCTTCTGACCTTGCTTTCCGTATTGCTTCTCGTCAAGCCATGAGACAAGCAATTGCTAAAGCAAATGCTGTGCTTCTTGAGCCTTTGATGAAGGTTGAAGTTGAAACTCCAGATGAGTACCAAGGTTTCGTAATTGGTGACCTTTCTTCTCGTCGTGGTATCATCCAAGGATCTGATACTAACGAAAATGGGGAAGCGATCGTGACTGCTCACGTTCCTCTTTCTCAAATGTTTGGTTACTCTACAGATCTTCGCTCTGGTACAGCTGGTAAAGCGACTTACACTATGGAATTTGCAAAATATGCAGAATGTCCTGGTGATGTTCAAGCTAAGGTTATCAAAGAAAGAGCTGAAAAACTGGCAGCACTTTCAGAAGACTAGTTCTTTTTTATTGCCAAATATGTGCTCGGAGTTATTTAATAATGACTCCGAGCATTTTTTTTTGAAGTTGAAGGAAGGAGGTTGATGTGTCGGTAGAAACATCTCTTTTACAAGCGTTAGTCGCAGTGGGGAAAATGTTGAGTTTTTCACGAGCGGCTGAAGAGTTACACGTCACCCAATCTGCAATTTCTCAAAGTATTAAAAATCTCGAAACAAAATTATCAATGCAACTGGTTCAAAGAGCTGGTAAACGCATCCATCTCACCACCGAGGGAGAAAAGCTCTTTCATGTGGCACAAGATGTACTTAATCGTCTTGATGATACCATTCGAGAATTAAAAGAAGACAAAGAGGGAATGAGTGGAAAGATCCGCATTGGAACTTTTTCAGGAATTGCTAAATCTTGGCTCTCTTCAGTGCTTTTTGAATTTTCTTCTGAGTTTCCTCGTTGTTCTGTGGATATTTGGCACGATGAGCCCAATAATCTTCTTTCTATGTTTGATGCTTATCGTCTGGATGCGCTTATTATTCCCGAGAGTATTATTCCAGGGGGAGGGAAGCATGAGTTTCTCATGGAGGAAAAGGCCGTATTGGTTTTTCCTGCAAGCGAACAATTTGGTATTTCCAATGCATCTACGCTAGAAGATATTGTGCATCTTCCTCTGATTTTAGTTCAGGAAAATGACTCTCTCTTTAGGCGCTGGTGTTACGCTAAATTTGGTTCACTACCTACAAATATCCATGGTCGGTTTACCATTAATTCCCATGCTCAAATCTTAGAGGCCGTGAGCCGAGGGCTAGGGATTGCCGTTGTACCTTCGCATGTTTTAAACCGATCTCCTTTTAAGGATAAGGTTAAAACTTTTGATGAAAGCTTTGCTATTCCTACGAATAAATTTCATTTTGTTTATCATGAGGAATCTATGGATTTAACTCGTATGCAGAAGTTGAGAGAAGTGATCGTTCATAAAGCATCTGATTTTAATTAAGTTGATCATATGAAGTGGCCTCATCGTCTCATTTCTCAAATCCCTCCTCAGATTAAACTGACACTAGAGCAAGTTTTTGAAAAAAATCTTTATGTGACTCTGGTTGGAGGAGCGACGCGAGACTTTTTGCAAAAGGGAGAATTGCCTCAGGACTTGGATTTTGAGGTGAGGGCCGATTATCGCGAGTTTTCAGAGTCTGAGTGGAATGCCGAATTCAATCATTTAAAATGTCATCTGCTTTCTAATGGAAATAATTTAGAAGAACTCGACTTTAATATTTTTCGCGTTTTCTTTCCTTCAGGATGGGAAGTTGAGTTTTCTTCTCCGCGCGAAGAGATTTTTAAAGAGGGGATTTCTAGTCATAAAAATTTTAAAGCAATTTACAATGCCAATATGGATTATACTTGCGCCTTTGAACGACGTGATTTTACGGTAAACGCCATCGGCATTGAAATGCGTAGTCTTACCGACATTCGCGTCGTTGATCCTTTTGCCGGTATGGATGATCTTAAAAATGGAGTTTTGCGTGCTTGTGGTTTGAATTTCACACGAGACCCTGTCCGTTTGTTGCGCGCAATTCGTTTTAAAATGCAAACGGGGTTTTCTTTTGATAGAACACTCAAATATCAGTGGGATAATTTTTTTCTCGCGGAATTATCTAATTACTACATTGTCAGTGAAGCGAAAAAAAGTGGCGATATCGCTCAGTATTTTCGAAATCTTTTTTCGGTTATCGATGAGCATGGTATTCCCGGCAATAATTCTTTGACTCAGCTTTTATTCTTTTCCGATATTCCTTGGGATGATCGCATTGATTATTCGCAATTGGAGCAGATTGCTTTTCATCTTTGTACTCGAGTCAATGAAGTTTCCGAAATCAATCTCAATAACTTCACCCGTATTTTTGGTCTCGCCAAATTGAAAATCATTCTTTTGCGGCGTTATGTGAAGATGTTGCAAGAATTTGGCGCTGAGGATTTAGAAACGGCCAGAAAGCACAATGAGCTGATTGATTTAGATGATCCTTTTTTAGTTAAATGCGATCGCTTCTTGAACTACTCTCGCAAAGCTTTATCTCCTAAGCGAAACTTTGCCGGTCTATTGGATCTTTTTTATGGCGAGAAACTCGGTATTGTTGCGGAACTTGGACTTGATGATTCTCTCGATGGGGAAGCTGAATTTTTAGAGGAAATCGCTTCTGGGAAAACGGAAGATGAAAAGAAAGGGCGTTTGCGCATCCTTTGGCATTTCCGCAAGTATTTTAAATAAATGGAGCAATCTGTTTTTTGATCAAGGATATGACTTCTTGTTGATTGGCATTCAACTTTCGCTCTAAACCATCAAGCATAAATTTCGTATCACTGGCATATTGCTTTCGCCAAGCCTTACTACCTTTTCCCAAGTCTTTGGTGTTGTTGAGTCGGTCTAGCAGTTTGATAAGTAGCGCATCGTCGCTGATATAGTTGAGTTTATGTCGTAGGTATTGAGCTTTTCCCATTTGTTCAAGGAGGACTGGATCACTGGTGAGTTCTTGGACGAGCTTAGCGGCACGCGAACCAAAAAGTTTTTCAATATCAAAAAAAGTCATCGTCGTGTCTTCCAAAGTATCGTGGAGTAAAGCCGCAATTAACATATCTTCATCTTTGGTATACTTGAGAAGCGATTGAGCCACTTCATCGGGGTGAATGAGATAGGGAGTTCCTGATATCTTTCGAACTTGACCCATGTGCATTTTTTTGGCAGTCTCGTAAGCTTTGAGCACGCGCTCGGAAGAGCTTCCTTGTTTGAGCAAGAGATCACAAATATTTGAAGCCTGAGCTATATTGAGGGAGAGTAGCAGAATAAAAATTTTTAGCAGTAGATTCATGGGAATCTTATACCTCAGTTTTGCGATTGCTCATAATGACTTGTAAATTCTATAAGCTTTTCTTTTCTTTCCAAGGAGCAAATTTCAAGAGCAGCAAGATGCCTGGAATGGCCATAAGTGCACAGAAAAAGAAGTAATTGATCCAACCTAAATTCTCCGCAATAAATCCTGTTGGGGAAGCGACTAATACGCGTGGGATTCCCATAAGACTGGAGAGTAGGGCGTATTGAGTGGCGGTAAAGCGTTTGTCGGTAATAGATGCCATAAAGGCAGCATAGGCTGAGGTCCCCATTCCCGAAGCAAAGTTTTCACAAAAAATGGCCGTGGCCAGCATGGGGTGAGATTTTCCGGCCATGGCGAGAAGGGCAAAAGTCGTAGTGGCCAGCATTTGGCAAATTCCAAAAATCCAAAGACCTCTATTAATGCCAAGGCGGACGAGCACTCCGCCGCCAACAAGACCGCCTGTAATCGTTGCAATCATGCCAAAGACTTTTACGATGGTGGCAAGTTCTGATTTGGTAAAACCAATATCGAGTACAAAAGGAGTTGTCATGGCCGCGGCCATAGTGTCTCCAATTTTATAGAGCAGAATAAACATTAAAATGAGAACGGCATTGTCGCGTGTGAAATAAGCTTTGAAAGGCTCTACAATGGCGTCCTTGAGAGTTCTGGGGGGAGGAGCATCATGGATAGTATTAGGTGCTAAAATCGTCCCTATGATCCCGATGAGCATGAATAGGGCCATAAGAAGATAAGTTGACTTCCATCCCCAGATGTCGGCCATGTAAAGAGCAATGGCTCCAGAGGCGATCATGGCCACGCGATAGCCATTTATAAAAAGGGCCGATGCCATTCCCAATTCGTTATCCTCAAAAAATTCACGCCGGTGAGCATCGACGACAATATCTTGTAGGGAGGAGAAAATGGCCGTGGCAAAAGCGAGAATTCCCATAAACCAAAGGGCCGATCCTTGCACGGAGGAAAAGAATCCAATGGGAGCGATGGTGACAATCAAAGCTAGTTGGAAAATGAGAATCCATCCCTTGCGTCGATCGCCTGTGCGCATAATGGGGGGCGCAAAACGATCGAAAAAAGGAGCGATAAGAAATTTTAGAGTATAGGGAAGACCGACAAGGGAGAAGAGTCCAATGGTTCCTAGATCAACATTGGCATCTTTCATCATGGCCTGCAGTGTTCCACCGGTTAAAAGTAGAGGAAGGCCTGAAGAAAAACCTAAAAGAAAGGTGATTAGCATTTTAAGATTAAAGATGCTCTTTAAAAATTTAGTCATGGCTTTTCCTTAATTTATAATTTAATATCAATAAGATAGCTATTTATAAGGACATTGTCTAAGTCAAATTACGGAGGAAGCCATGGCCGGACATAGTAAGTGGGCCAATATTAAACACAGAAAGGCTGCCCAAGATAAAAAACGAGGGAAAGTTTTTACCAAGGTTTTAAAAGAGATCACTGTTGCAGCTAAAGCTGGTGGGGGTGATCCTGAAATGAATCCCCGTTTACGTTTGGCCCTCGTTAAAGCGCGTTCCGCTGCAGTCCCCAAAGATACTGTGGATAAGGCAATCAAAAAAGCTACAGGAGAGGGGGCTGATGATTTTCACGAATTAACTTATGAAGGCTATGGACCTGATGGTGTGGCCGTTTTTATCGAGACTGCGACCGACAATCCAACTCGCACAGTCTCTGCGATCCGTTCCTATTTTAATCGTCATAATGGCAGCCTAGGTAAAGACGGCTGTTTGCAGTTTATTTTTGACCAAAAGGCTGTTTATACTATTAAGGGAGAAGGGATTGATGAGGATGAGTTGACTCTTGAACTCATTGATGCCGGGGCGGAAGAAGTTGAAAGAGAGGGAGATAACATTATTATCTCAGGACCGATGGAGAGTTTTGGTAGCATCGGTTCTAAATTGGAAGAGCTTAAAGTTGATATGGAAGAAGGTGAGTTACAGCGTATTCCAACGACCTACAAGGCTCTTGCTAATAAAGATGCCTTCGATAAAGTGATGAAGCTTATCGACATTATCGAAGACGATGACGATGTTCAAAAAGTTTATCATAATATAGAATTTAACGAAGAGTTTATGGGGGAATAGCTTATGAACAAGCCTAGATTTTTAAGGAAAAAATTCATTGTCGAACCTGTTTATCAATACACTTTGATTGCCGTCATGGTGGTAGTTGCACTGGTTAATATTTTGACTTTTGTGTTGGCCAGTAATTACTTCTTTGACCAATTTATTGGATTTTCGGATATGATGGGCTTTCCGGCCACTCATCCCTTCCGCAATTTGATTTTGGGACAACGAGATGTTCTTTCTACTTTTTTTGTTTATGCATCGGTAATCAATGTTGTTTTAATTTTTGTTTTAGGTCTTTTTCTTTCCAATCGCACCGCAGGTCCTATTTATAGGATCATCAAGTCATTGGAGAAAATGAGTGAGACAGGAGAGATTGAGGATATTACCATCCGTAAGAATGACTCCTTTCAAAAATTGCCTCAGGCAATTAATAATGTTTTACAAAAATTTAAAAAATAAGTTTGACAGTTTGGGGGGATTCGCTTAATTTAATTTTCACGAATACGGGCGTTTAGCTCAGCTGGGAGAGCGCTACCCTTACAAGGTAGATGTCGGCGGTTCGATCCCGTCAACGCCCACCATATTCTGTTTTAAAAAGCTTCACATAAAGTGAAGCTTTTTTTTTGTCTAAAACTTTCAAGAGGCGCTTTGGCATATGAGACGGCTCTAGGGATGTCTCATGCGAAGAAATTCGGCAGGATATTTTTCATCATTTCTTATTTGCTGAAGGACTTTTAATTTTTTCTCCCCAGTTACAAAAAACAAAAGCTGCTTCATCTTGAGGAGAAAGCTAAGAGATACAGAGAGTCGTGCTTCATTAATATTGGGGTTAATGCAGTCAATGGCCAGTTGATTATAGTCCATGTCCTTCCAGTTTTTTTCTTCTCCTGGAAAAAAAGAGGCCGTATGACCGTCTTCACCAATTCCCATGAGGGCCATTTGAGGAAGGCCAAATTGATCAGTCATGCGCATGAGTCTTTCGTGGTATTTTTGAGCATCTTCTACAACATCTGGAAAGAAGATTTGCGATTCGGTTAAGCGTCCATTGAGCCGATTCAGCAAAAATTTTTGAATCATTACTTGATTGAGTCTTTCGGGATTTTGTGGTGTTTTGCGTTCATCAATTAAAAAGACAACGAGTTTATTTAATTGTGCAGGGGTGAGGGTGCTGGCCAATTGAGAATAAAGCATTTTGGGGCTTTCTCCGCCGGAAAGGCCTAAGACAAAATGAGAAGGGGCCCTATCTAATTCACTGTGAATTTCTTTGAGTGCTTGATCTATTAAATCTTGATCTGACAAAAGTCTAGTGCCCATGTCCTTTGATCCTTTTTGATGAAATCAAACATTTCATCGGGTCCCATCTGTCCTTTTTTGTAGTGATACAAAGGGAAATTTGTATCTTCTTTCCATACGTCCAAAATGGAATCAATAAAGCGCCATGAAGCTTCAACTTCTTTTCGACCTAAAAATAGGGAAGGGTCTCCTTGTAAACAGTCGAGTAGAAGGCGTTCATAGGCATCAAGTAGGCGCCTGGTAAAATGATGTTGGTAAGAAAAGTCCATATTGAAAGACGAAAGTTCATACCATGTGCCAGGAACCTTTGTTTGGATTTGTAGATTAATTCCTTCTTGAGGCTGAATGCGAAACAGCAAAATATTATTGTTGGCATCCAAGCTCTTTCCAAAAAGGTGATGGGGGACTTTTTTAAAATAGATGCGAATTTCGGTAGCTTTGCGATTGAGGGCCTTCCCCGTTCTTATATAGATGGGAACATTGGCCCAGCGCCAGTTATCGATGAAAAATTTGATTGCTGAAAAAGTTTCGGTTTGGGAATTACTCCTAACGCCTTTTTCTTGTAAGTATCCTTGGTATTGCGCACGTAAAGACTGTTGAGGCACTTCTTCTTTGGTAAGAGGGCGTATACTTTTTAGCAGCTTTGTTTTTTCGTGGCGAATATCTTTGGGGTTTAGGCTAATTGGAGGCTCCATACAAACAAGTGCCAGTAATTGGAGTGCATGGTTTTGGATAATGTCGCGAGTGATTCCAGAATAATCGAAGTACTCTGCGCGTTTATCAATGCCAATCTCTTCCGAAATATTTATTTCAATATGCTCTATGTGGTTATTGTTCCAAATGGATTCAAAAATACTATTGGCAAAACGAAAGGCTAGGATGTTTTGTACGGTTTCTTTCCCTAGATAGTGGTCAATTCGGTAGACTTGTTCATCGAGAAAGCGATCCCAGATAAATTTGTTAAGTTCTTGTGCTGTCGCTAAATTTGAGCCAAATGGTTTTTCGAGGATGATTCGGGTGATCCCATGGGATTTACAGTCCTCTTGCTGGCATTCTGATTCACTACGACAGGCGATACAGGGAACATGGCTTTTTAAATTTTCGCATATTGGCTTAACAAGCTGAGGAGGGGTCGCTAAATAGATCAGACGATTTTTAGGGGAGTTGTTTAGGACGTCACTCAGTGCTTTAAATGAGTCTGCGGAAGTATAATCTCCCTGGATATAGTGAATTTTTTCGAAGAAGGATGCAGCATTGTCTCCATAGTTGTAGCTTGCTTTAAAATCTTCAATCAGCTGTTGGTTGGTCAGTTCTGAGCGAGCAAAGCAGATGATCTTAAAATGAGGAGGGAGTGCATTCCCCTTGTAGAGATTAAACAAGGCCGGAAGAAGCTTTTTGCGACTGAGATCCCCTGACGCTCCAAAGATAATTATACTAACTTCATCTTCTATTTTTTCAGTTATTACCATTTTCGCTCCATTGGTAATGAAAGCGTCCTGGACGATCAGTTCTTGCGAATTCATGAGCTCCAAAATAGTCGCGCTGCGCTTGAATGAGATTCATGGGGAGATTGTCAGTGGAGTTGAGATCGAAATAGAAGAGAGCACCACTTAGAGATCCAACGGGAATCGTATTTCCTTGAGCAATGCCTATAAGCTTCCTTAAACTGCCCATGCATTGTTGCAAGCGTTCTTGAAAGAAGGGCGAAAAGAGCAACGATTGTTCGCTTTTTTCAAAATGGTCTGCAATGGTATTTAGTAAGCTAGAGCGAATGATACAACCTCCGCGCCAGACTTTCGCGATTTTAGAGAGATTAAGATCAAATTGATAGACTTCAGAAGCTTTTTGCAAGAGGTCTATGCCTTGGGCATAGGAGAGGATTTTTGCTGCCAACATCGCTTCTTGTAATAAGAGGTTAATCTCATTTGAAGATGGTAGGAGCTGCTCTTTATTGTCTCTTTTGTATTTTCGCTCTAGCTCTTGTCGCTTTCTTTTTTCTTTGGATTTACTGCGAGCACTAATGGCCGCCATAATGGAAGGAACCATTTCATCTAGTTCTACTGCCTCTTGTACCGTCCATTTTCCTGTCCCTTTAGCCTCTGCTACATCTAAAATTTTATCGACTAAAAATGTATCAGGAGTTGAGTCGGGAGTTCTAAGTATTTTGGCGGTAATTTCAACCAAGTAAGAATTAAGTTCTGTTTTTTGGAATTGTTCAAAAAGCTGGGACAAGGTCAGATTATCCATCTTAAAAACTTTTCTTCCTAAATGATAAATTTCGGCGATGAGCTGCATATCTGCATATTCGATACCATTGTGGATCATTTTGACATAGTGGCCAGCGCCATTGTTTCCCATATAGGCCACACAGGGGGTTGGTGAAGGAGCCGCCACTTTTTCCAATAAGGGTAAGAGTTTTTCGACGACTTCTTTTTCTCCTCCTGGCATAAGACTGGGACCATTGAGGGCCCCCTCTTCTCCACCTGAAATGCCCATGCCAATATATTGGATTTCTTTTTCTTGAAGATATTTCTGGCGAGCTTGAGTGTCTTTAAAATAGGAGTTTCCACAATCAATGATGGTATCGTTGGGATCGAGTAAGGGAATGAGTTCTTGGATGACATTATCGACTGCTGGTCCCGCTTTGACGATGAGAAGAATTTTTCGAGGTTTTTCCAGAGAGTTAACAAAGTCTTGAAGAGAGATAAAGCCTTTGAGATTAGAGCGGGAGTAAGTATCAATAAAGTCATCTGTAATTTGAGAAGTTCTGTTATAGACCGATATGGGGATATTTTTGTTGGAAAAATTAAGTGCGAAATTGCGGCCCATGACAGCAAGTCCAATAAGGCCAATTTGACTTTTCATATATTGAAGTCCTTTGTTGGTTTATGCAAAACAAGTGTATCGCTGGTGCTGATTATTACAAGGTAATTAGCAGTGCTGAACTTTTTTTTCTAAAGCAATAGGGTCTTGGTAGAGTCGGGGATTGAAGAATAGGGTTTCTCCTAGGCGTTTAAAAAGTCGCCGAAGGTCTTTTGCTTGGGCCATTGCCAGAGGGCCTCGAGAGCTTTGTTTGCCTCTCATTTCGATAGTGCCAGCAATATTGGAACCAATTTGCCAGAAGCGAACTTGAAATCTTTCTTGTAAGAAAGGAATTCTGATATTGAGCAGATCAATAAAGTCATCTAATGCTTTGAGATCATGATCGTCAGGGCAAAAATTAAGGAAATCAATAAATTGACTATATTTAGAATCTTGCTGCTGCCACATAATTATCTCCTTAATCATTCTGACTTCAAAGTGAGGTAAATAGTAGTGCGCAATGGTGGTCTTGTAAAAAAAAGTATTCTTAACATCTTGAGCCTATGTTGAATTTACAAGGGGCTAGACGAATCATAAGAATTTTTATAAACCACTCTCAAATTGGTGCTTTCTTTGGAGGAAAATCAATGAAATCTATTTGCGTTGTTGCTTTTTTATTTGTGAGTTCATTAGCTTGGGGCAAGATGGTTCAAATTGATTGTACGGTACAAGATCCATGTGCCCATGACCGACCTTTGGAGCTGAACTCCTGTATCTTTGATCGTGCCCTTTTGGTACAGACTAAAAATAGCCTACACCGTGCTTCGATGCGCACTTTTTGGGACAATAAAAGCAAACTTTACTGGGGAGATGTTCATTATCAAGACTCCAGTTCCTTAGAGTTCATTACTGATGCCCGCTATACTGATCTGAGATTGAATTTGACTTGGAAAGGTGGGGACTTTTTTACGGGGGAACTCTATTTTCAAGAATTTCCTTTTGCTGTTAATTGTGATTTGAGCGTTGTTAAATGACCTTTGATTACACACTTTCCGTGTTCATTACTCTCATTACTATCGTCGATCCTTTGGGGTTGATTCCCGTCTATTTACCTATTGCTGATCGTTTTAGCCCTGATAAGCGCAGAAAACTCATCTGGAAATCTTCGTTCATTGCCTTTATCGTAACCATGGTCTTTCTTATTTTGGGCAAACATCTTTTTAATTATTTAGAGATTGATGTCAATGCCATATATATTGTGGGCGGAATTCTTCTTTTTATGATTGGTTTAGATATGATTAATGCTCGTCCACGCCGCACGAAATCTTCTCCTGAAGAAGAAGAAGAGGTCAAAAGCTTAGAAGATGTTTCAGTATTTCCCCTGGCCATCCCAATGTTGTCTGGTCCAGGAACGATTGCCGCCGTTGTGATGTTTAGCACTAAACATGAAGGAATTGGCAATTTATTAGTTGTCGCGGCGGCCATCCTCGTTGCTATTTTTTTGGCGGCCATGGCCATGCTTTTTTCCGAGAAGCTTTTACGCGTTTTTGGTCGAACCGGTCTTAATGTCATCGACCGAGTCATGGGAATCCTGCTTTGCACTCTTGCCGTTCAGTTTGTCATCAATGCTGTTGGAAATTTAGTAAGAGATTTTGGCCAGCTTTGATTATTCCCTTAAATCGGCATTTCTTAGTACGGATGCCGGTAGATTTATTTTATATCTCTTGAGCATTTTTTTATTGATAATTCTGCGGCCTGACTTACTTTCCTCTAAGGGAATTGCCTGAACGGATGTACCGCTCATAGCCTTTAGTAGCATTTCTGCTGCCGCCATTCCTTGTTCTTCTCCACTTTGAGCAACAGCTGCTAAAGCACCATAATTGACGCGAAAGCCACTTGTTGCGATCAGTGGTTTTTTTAGATTTTCAATGAGTTTGGAAATGATCTCTTTATCGCTATAAGATTTTCCAGCCTTGTCTTTGAGTCCCTCCAGGGTTGCATAAAGAAAGAAATCTGATTTTTTTTCTAACTCTTTTGCTCTTGAAAGCAGCTCTTCCACGGTGGAGATTTGCTCAACGGCCGTTAGCAGAACGGGAAGTTTTTCAAGAAGAGGCAAAGCTTTAACTTGCTTGTAATATTCTGAGCCTGTCGTGTCTTGTCCCATCAATGAGTAGAAGGATTGTGCCTCGGGGAGTAGCTGTTTTGCTAAATAAATCGCCGCGGTAAAAGGCTCTACTTCCAGAATCCCAGAAATGTTTTCAGTGGGGTAACCATAGTCTTTGGCAGAGGCATTCACTCCACAAAACATAACCGGTGTTTTCGATTTATTCTTAAAATAGGGGATGACAAACATTTTTTGTGCATCATCATCACAGGCAATCACTCCATCCCATCTTTTGTCTTTGAATTCTTCCATGATTTTTTTTGCCCTTGAAGGTCCCCCTTGTTTATCGGTTTTGGTGTGTAAAAAGCGATAGTGAATATCGGCACCTCCTTTTAGAATTTGCTCTATTCCTCGCATTTCTTCTTGGGTCCATTCGAATTTGTCGCTATAGCTCATGACAACGAGTACTTGTCTCTTTGGGGTTTTGCCTTCCTCGCCCAGTGCAAAATTGGAAAGAAAAAATGTAACTAGCATGAGTAGACAATTATTTATGTTTTTCATTTTGAGAATCCTTTATCTTTCTTTTCACCAGTTTGGAACTGCGAAGAACGGTTGCATCAGCTTTAATGTTGTAGTACTTCAACATATCCACATTGATAATGCGCTCTCCAAACTGGTCCGTTGTCATCTTAAGTCTGGAAATGGGCGTACCTGTGATTGCTTTGAAAAGAAGTTTTGCCGCGGTACTACCTTGTTCTATGCCCGTTTTTACAACGGCACTTAAGGCGCCAGATTCTACGCGATAAGCATTGTTGCTAATGAGCGGTTTACCAAAGCTGGGGATCAGTTTGGGTATAATTTCTTCATCGTGATAGATTTTTCCTTTGTTATCTTTAAGTCCTTCAAGCGTTATATAGAGCAAGATATCACTTGTTTTCTTAAGCGTTTGAGTCTTTTCAATTGCCTCCTCGATATTGGCCACAATCACTGCGCCATTAAAGACAAGAGGATAGGTCTTTTTTTCTTTTTCAATTTGTTGAACGAGTGCCTGAGTTGTAGAGTCATCCTTGCCTATGAAAGAAAAGGTTTTTATTTGGGGAATAAGCTTTTGGGTTACAATCAGGGATTCTTTGATTAGTTCTCTTTCTAGTACTCCTGTGACATTTGAGGAGGGGTAGTTATACTGCTCTGGCGGAGCATTCACTCCACAAAATATGACTGGTGTACTAACTTTGTTGCTGAGATAAGGAATGGTGAAAAATTTTTGAGCATCGTCATCGCAGACAATCACACCGTCAGGTTTTAGCTTTTGGAAGTGCTGAAATGCTTTTTGTGCATTTTCTTGTGATTTTTCTCTTTGGGTTTTAGTGTTGAGGTAAATATATTCAATTTGAGCTCGGCCCTTATTGATAAGTTCAATGCCTTCTTTAATTTGCTTTACCCAAGGATAATTTTGTTCATAGCTCATGACCACCATAATCTTTTTTTGAGGGTCCGCGACCTGTCCTTGAGCAAAGAGAATGCCTGTAAGCAGGGTAAACATAAATAAATAACGGGAAAGTTGAAACATCTCTTTCTCCTTTTGAGGAACAATTGTCGGCTTATTCTTTTTCTTTCTGCATAGTTGTAAAAATAAATTAACTACTGCTTTATGATCGTGAAATTGATTAAGTTAAGAAGCGAGATTGGTCGAAATAGTGCTGTTGAATATCATTGCTTTGGAGTGGGGATATACTTTTGAGTAAGATTCTTTTAAACCATATTTTTTCTAGCTGGTCTTTGCGGCGCCGAATTTTTTTACTCAATACTTTTGTTATTGCTATTGTTATTGTCATAGCTGTTTTTAATTATTTTAGCTTTAAAAATATCTCAACTGATTTTCGCGGCGTTATTGAAAATGATATTTTTAAGACTTTTAGAGATGATCGCCTCAGTCAGAAAATTAATTCTCTTTTTTTGCATGCCTCAATATATGTGCGAACATTTTTAAGTGAAGATGCTTCTTATGAAGTGCGGAGAAAAATTTTAGAACAGCACCTTTTGGATGTTCAACATGCTCTTGCTGCACGTGATGAGTCCGTGCTCATCGCAACTTCTGCACTACTCGATGCCACGATTCGTCCTATTGTTCATCAATCAGAGACTCTGTTTGAAGCCTCGAAAAAAATTTCAGAACTGCAAAAACATTTGACGGAAGAGCTACTTAAATTTGACCAAAAAATTGCGGATGAAATTATTGAAAGGAAGGGAAAAGAGCAATCATTTGAACTTTTTGGACTTGATCAGGTAAGTGCCTCAATTCCTGATACTGTTAATAGTGTAACACAGATTGCAATTGCCTTACTTTATGCTCAAAGTGATTACTTGGGGGCAGGTATTGTTTCCAAAAACTATAGTGAACAGGTGCGTGCATACTTTGCGACTGCTTTAACAAATGTTGGAGTTATTTCATCTGCCGGGCGTGCTTTTTTGAATCAACGAGAATCTCTTGAAAAGATTCTTCTGGACTATCAGGCGATTGCACTTCAGTGGTTACAGCAGTTAGAGACCTTTCAGGCTGCAATTAAAGAGCTTCCCAAAGCTGAGGATGGTGTAAGTCGCTATTTGGGAAGTTTACAGGAAAAGTTCGATGTCATGAGTTCTCGTGTGCGAGAACGGGTTGTGGCAGATGCATTCTTGTTACAATTTCGTAGTGCTTTACTTTCGTTGATTATTTTTGTGGTTATTGGCTTCTATGTTCTTTTCTATGTTCGAAATGTTTTAAAGCCGATTTCTCGTTTATCTGATGAGGTTTCGCATTTGGCGGATTCATTAGAGTTAGGCTTGCCGGTCAAGCATCTCGATGACGAAATAGAGCATTTTTCTTCTTTATTTCACTCGATGGTTGATGAAATACACTCTAAAACACAAAACCTAGTCGCGGCGAAAGCAAGGGCCGAAGAGGCTAATCGAGTGAAAAGTGTTTTCTTAGATAATATGAGTCATGAAATACGAACCCCCATGAATTCTATTCTTGGTCTAGTGGATGTTTTGCAAGAAATTCCTGAGTCATCGGAAGAGCAAAAAAAATATTTGAATATCATTCAAAAATCTTCAGAAAGCTTGCTCGATTTAATTAATAATGCATTGGATTTATCTAAGATTGAAGCGGGTAAAATTCATTTGGTGCAAAAGGAATTTGATGTTCTTAGATCATTTAAAAGTGTGTTGGGAATTCTCTCGCCACGTATGATGGCCAAATCTTTGAAATTGAATTTTGATACCAAGCTCCCTTCTGATTTTACTCTGATTGGTGATTCTCTGCGCTTACGGCAGATTTTAATCAACCTTATTAGTAATGCGGTTAAATTCACCGAGCAGGGGGAAATCACTGTTCAGCTTATGGGGTATGAGCTTGATAAAAATCGTTATCTCTTGTGTTTTAGTGTTGCCGATACTGGCGTGGGGATCCCTCTAGAGAGGCAGGGAGAGTTGTTTGAGCGTTTTCAGCAACTGGATAGCTCTGTGACCAAGAAATATGGAGGAAGTGGTCTGGGGCTGAGCATTGTCAAGGAGCTGGTCGAGTTGCAGCAGGGGGTAATTCGCGTTGAAAGTGAGGTCGGACAAGGAGCTCGTTTTCTCGTGGAGATACCTTATTTATTTGCACCTCCAACTAAATCGGAAGATTTAGGAGAAGAGAAAAAGTTTTTAAAAGGTCTTTCTAAAAAGTTATCAATTCTGGTTGTCGATGATTCTGAAGAAAATCGTGCGGTAGTGAATTTGTTTTTAAAGAAGGAAGGACATTCAATAGATTTTGCCGAAAATGGTGAGCAGGCGATTTTGAAGGCAAAAGAAGTGCAATATGACTTGATCTTGATGGACATCCAGATGCCAGTAATGGATGGCTATTCTGCCACAAGAGCGATTCGTCTTTGGGAGGGAGAGCAGGGAATAAGACCAAGTGTAATTATTGCTCTGACAGCCTATGCATTATTTGAAGACAAATTGAAAGCAATTGATGCTGGATGTTCTGCTCATTTAAGTAAGCCAATTAAAAAATCGCTGCTATTGGAAACTATTTACCCATTTTTCGCTGAAGACTAAGCGAAATCTCTGCTGATGAATAGGCTGTCAAATCTACAAAAAACAAGGAGTTAAGCGGGATAAGTGGTGGGCGATACAGAATTCGAATCTGTGACCTCTACCATGTCAAGGTAGCGCTCTAACCAACTGAGCTAATCGCCCGCTTTGAAAACTCTAAAATAAGTATTATTATTTAAGAGTTTTGTAAAGAGTAAAAAAAGGAAAAAGATGAAATACTTATTGCCTATCTTCTTAATTTTATTGGGATGCAATGACAAAAAACAGTTGGAAGACTTTCATGCATCTAATATTGCAGAATCCAGCTTAGTCGCTTCTTGGAAAGGAGGAAGCCTTTCCATGGGGCAGTTGCAACAGGGCATTGAGACTGAGATCTATGAAAAAGAGCGAGAGCTTTATGAAATGAAGATGGATCATCTCAAGCTTAAACTCATTGACAGCTTCATGAAGCAAGATGAGCGAAAGAAAAATCTTTCTAATGATGACTACTTAGAAAAATTTATTTTGGAAAAATCAGACAAAACTGTTGCACCCAAAGAGCTAGATAAATTCATTGCAGATAAGAAAATGAGCGAGGAAATGATTACTGCCCAATTTAAAGAGCGTGCTCGCGAATATATTTTAATGGAGAAAAGGACAAAGGCGCTCGAAAATTGGTTGTTGAAGAAAATGGGAGAAAAAGAAGGAAAAATCTTTTTGAAAAAACCGGCCCGTCCATCAGTCGATGAGCCTGTATTGGCGGGGATTCCATATTGGGGGAAAAAAGATGCCAAATTAAAATTCATTTTCTTTTCTGATTTTCAGTGTCCTCATTCTGCTCGCGTGCATCGCCTTTTTCTAGAGAATCAAAAAGAACTTCCGGCAGATGTCGGCTTTTATTATTGGCCTTTTCCTTTACCTTTTCATTCCCGTGCCAAACTTGCTGCTGAATTTGCATTTTGTGCTTTCGAGTTTGGAGGAAGTGCAGCCTTTCGCGAGGTGTATAATAATCTTTTTGCTATTCAGCACAAGTTGACACCTGAGGAGATGTGGAAGGCCGTAAAAATAAAAGGGATAGATCAGCAAAAAATGAAAAAATGCATCGACGGACATATGCCTTTGGAAATGATAGAAGATTTTAGGCAAAAAGCGATAAAAATGGGGATTAAGGCAACTCCAACTATTTTACTCAACAAGTCTCTTGTTTATGGAATTCGCAATTGGAAGGATATTCAGGATGTTATTGCGGAATTTCAAAACTGACTGCTGTGCTCGGATAAGGAGCGAGGCGGTAAAAAATTACCCGCGGAAAAAGATTCGTCTTTAGGGCATAATTATAAGGTATGTTCTCCTTAGAAGGAGGAGAATTTTTTAACACGAGGTTAAAATGGCACTTTCACCTATCGACTACACCGAACAATTGGCCAAGCAACGCGAAATCTTCAGAGAAAAGATTGATGATAATAAAGCGTCGTATGATGAGAGCGTGGCAAATATTCGCAAAACGGCACAAGGGTCTGTGGATAAGGCGAAAGATAATTTTTTAAAAGAAAAAGAAGGTTTAGAAAAAGATGCTCAGGAGCGAGTGGAATTATCTAATACCAGAACGACTGATGCTATTCGTGAGAAGAAGGAAGAATTTCGCAATCGTCTAAAAGGCGAGCAGCAGGACTTTAGAGAACGCAGTCATACTATGCAGGCAGGCTTTAATAAGCGGCTCAATGATATCAAAACAGCTTACGATGACAGTATGAGTAGCCAAAAAGTGGTCAGTGAAGAACGCAGTGAATCGATGGATAAATACTACGATAAGCGCGTTGCTGATATTAATACCGATAAAGAGCAATACATCAAAGAAGTGTCAGATAATGCGCTGAGATCGAATAAAGAGTATCGCGATCGTATTATTGATGAGAAACGCCGTCTTGCTTCTGACTTTGTGAAGAAGACTAATCAGATGGGGGAGCGACAAACAAAAGAATTGATGGCCCAAAATTATGAGGCTAATGAAAAGTTAAATACCTTGCGCGACTCTTACCAAAAAAGTGGTAAAGAGATGCTACGTAATTACAACAATACTATTCAAAATCAAAAAGACAGCCATGAAGAGGCTGTTCGCCGACAAGCTGCTGTTTCTCAAGAGAGAAGTGATGCCTTTAGACAAACTATGTCACAAAAAAGCCAAGAAGAAGCAATTGAGCACGGTAAGCAGCGTGCGCAAATGGCCCGTGATTTTGCTGATGAAAAAGTCAAAATAAAAAATCAATTTTCTTCACTCTCGGGGGATGACGTAAATGAAAATCTTTTGAGAGAGCAAGAGAAGGATGCGCGCTATGGACGCAATATCAAGCGTCTCAATGAACATCTTGATCATTTAAAAGAAGATTTTGCAGGCAAGACAGAAGATCAGCGCTATGAGCACAAGAAGGATATTGATGCAAAGAGAATTGCCAATACTCAGCTGATGGAAGAGCTCGAACGTGACAATCATACTTATGTCTCTAATTCTTTGGCCGATTCTCGTCGTAAGATGGCCGAGATGCAGGAAACTTATGATCAACGTGATACTAATACCAATAAGGATTTTGGTATTCAAAGTGCGCGCGATCAAGAGAAATTTAAACGCATGTATCGAGCTCAAGAGACTCGCTACAATAAACTTTTTGGTGATCAGGAAAAAGATAAGGGCGTTACGATTGAAGGACTTAAGCGTAATCTACTCGATGAAAAAGCGCAGTTTGCTAAACGTACTTTAGAAGAGAGTAACCGCAATTATCAAGCGCTTCGAAAAGAGTTTGGTAATAAGTTTAAAAATGAAATGGAAAGCAATCGCAAGGTCCAACATGGTCTAGAGCTTGAAAGTGAAAAAGTCGCAATAGAGCTCAATGGCAAATTGGCCAGCGAGCGTAGGGCGGCAGATAACAAATTAGTGAATCAGCAAAAACTCTTCTCGGCCCAAAGAGAAGAAGATTATCGTTCGATGAAAGAATTGATGCGTCAGCGAGAAATGGAATTACAAAAGCTCATTGATGATATCAATTTCAAAAATAGTAAGGATGCTCAGGCTACGATCTTCAAGCACGAAAAGGAGATGCGTGGTACACGAGATGAGTATGAGGGCAAATTGCGCATGATGACCGCAGATTATGAGCGTAAGTTTAAAATTGAAAAGAACAATAATACGCGCGACATCATGAACCTCAAAACTCAGTGGGAAGCTGAAAAACATCGTCTTGTATCCCAATACGAAAATCAAATTGAAACGCTGCGCAATAGTTTTGATGCGCAAGTGGCTAAATTAACTGTAGAAAGGGCGTAATTTTTTTTGATTTTCTCATTGACGAAAAGATTAGAAGAGCTTAAATTCATAGCACTTACAAACGATAGATGCCCAGATAGCTCAGTCGGTAGAGCAAGGGACTGAAAATCCCTGTGTCCGTGGTTCGATTCCGCGTCTGGGCACCATCTTTTGTTTGTTAAAAAAGCCTCCGTTTTACGGGGGCTTTTTTTTTGTCCTCAAATCAATGATCCCCCCTGAGTCTAATCATTGCGATACATTCTGCGCAGCAGTCTTTGATTGCTATAGCGAAGATCTTTGGCTTTTGTTCCTTGGAACTTGTATTGTTTTTGACTGTATTTTTTTGTTTTTTTATATTTTTTGTTTTTATATTTTCTGGTCTTTCGTTTTCGCTTTTCTCTTTGGTCTGAAATTTCAATAGAGATGGATTCTCCAAAATAAATGTCTCTGCTTCCTCTACGGAAAAGTTGCAAATCGACACAGAAAAAACTCAAGATGCCACTAAGCAAAATCACAAGAGATTTCATAAATAGTCCTCAAACTTAAATTTAATAAG
>QKCN01000062.1 GCA_003245675.1 Bacteriovoracaceae bacterium
AACTTAGTTTTTTTACTTCTCTTTTCTTTATCCCTCTATGGGTGCGGGAGCGATAACACCGTTGGCAGCTCTACAATAAGTACTTCATCTAGTGCGAGTACTGTCAGTAGCACAACCCTCGCTACGCTTTTGACGGCCTTGCCCTGCTCCGGCAGCACAAGTCGCATCATGATGCGCTATCAAGGCGCCATCCAAAAGGACAGTAATGGCCGTGTCTGGATTCAAAACGTGACCCCGACACTTAACTCCGCAGCACAGTACTACAGCAGCAGCAATAGTTATATTGGTAAAACCTATATGAATGACATCATGGTTTACACCGAAACAGGCACAAGTACTGCTGAAATTGCTTTTTATATGTGTGCCGATAGCTTTATGAGTTCTATTAGAACAATTTCTGTAGGCTACCTTGTGAAACAAGCAAGTTTAAGCTGTACAGTGAATGAGGTTAGCTCAGCAACTGTTGTATTCTACAGCAGTGTGAGTAGCCAAGGATTACCTCAAGCTTTTTATGCCATCGATATGACCGCTTCTGGAGAAGTAAGTATCGCTGGAATTTGTAATTAATTAAGTTTTTGATAATACAATTCCCCCTTCCTCTCGCGAGCTTGAGGGTTTCTCACGGTCAGAATAACAAAAAATTATTCTTGCCCTGATTGAAGCCGGGTTTGGGAGAGGAAGTTTTTTTTAGAGCAAAGGCACCGTTTTAATGGCGTGTTTTTTCGCATAGGAATGAATTCCCGCAGCCAGTTTCCCCGCAAAATCAGAAACAAAGGCATCTTGATTTATTTTTTTGAGCTCTCCTCCATTGGAAATAAAACCGACCTCAATGAGCACTCCAGGTCTTTTGGACAAGGCTAAAACATAAAATAAACCGGCCTTAACTCCACGATCGCGAACACCGTAAGACTTCAACGTTTTTGCTAAATTGACATGAATTTTCTCAGCGAGTTCTTTGGAGAAGACCACAGTTTGCTTAATAACTAAATCGATGAGAATTTTTTGAATACTGGGGTCCATCTTCCCCATTTCCTGGTTTTCAGCCTCTTCAACTTTATTCACGGCCTCATCTTGATGATTATCTAAATAATAAATCTCAAAGCCTGAAGCTCTTTTGCGACTTGAATTGAGATGAATTGAAATAAAAAGATCGCTTTTGAGGCTTTCGGCCATTTCTGCCCTTTCCTCTAAGCTAACTGTCCGATCAATGCTGCGAGAAAGGTAAACAGAATAGGAAGGATTATTTTTACTAAGCTTTTCCTTCACTTTTTGAGCAATTTTTAACGCAATGTCTTTCTCATATATTTTAATTTTTTTCTTATTATGCCAAAAATAACCAATGGCCCCTGTATCCTTTCCACCATGTCCCGGATCAATGAGAATGGTATAAGAGAAAGCAGAGAATGCCCAAAGTGAAAGTAATAGCGTTGATATTTTTAACATGAGATTAAGTGTACACGAAAATTAATAGATGGTCATTAACTTGTGCCCTGGATAATAATAGGACAAAATTTTATTGTAAGAATGCCCCAAACGGCTCATATGCAGGGCCCCATATTGACATAGACCGACACCATGACCATTGCCCTCTCCTCTGAAAACAAAACGTCCCTTCATCTCCTGCAGAGCAAAAGAATTAGACGGAAACTTTTTGCGCCCTAAGAAACGACGCCAAAGGTTTTTTTCAAGAAGAACCATTTCCTTGCCCACATAAAAGCGTAGTACGCTTTTGGTCATACTATCTGGAGGAATAATTATTTTCTCCCCTTTGGACAATACTTTTATAAGCTGTGCAGCTTGCTTGTGAGTTTCTGCTTGGCCAGAGTTGCTTAACAAACGCGGCAAAATTTCATACATCTCTTGCCCTGTCATCTCATGAGTCCATGGCTTTGGCCCCAAGTTTTTCCCATAAATACAAGGCACCGTTTGATAACCTGCGACTTCTCCTCCCCACACTTCTTGTGGCAAAAAAGTCCGTGCCCCACATTTGGAGTGAAAAAAGGCGGGAGTCAAAACTCCTCGCAAAGTGAGCAGAATCTCACCCTTTGTTTCTTTAGCCGCTTTAAAAGTGCGAATGGTTTCGTCAAAAAAAGCACCATTGACTTGATCGTATTCAGAATTTTCCAAATGATAGTAAGAACCTTCAGGGGCTGTTTGGATGCGATAATAAGCATAAGTCCTAGCAGCGACAGCCTGTGCCTTTAAAGCTTCCATTGGCCAAGAGCTATTCATCTCCTTAGTCAAAAGAGAGCTAATATAAAATTCCATGGGAAACTTATTAACAAGATCACAGGAACTTTTTCCTGGAGTTGTGTAAACCAAAAGCTTACCTCGATAATGACGTCCATTCCAAGAAATCAAGCCAGTCTTCGACTCTAGTTCAGCAACAGGAATTGCTTTTTCCTTGGATTGTAATTTACTGGAAAAATTACGGCAGTTAAAACGCACAATCTGCGCGCCTTGGTAAATTTTCAAATTATTGTTGATTAAAAATTTGCGCGACAAATCAGTGCCGCGAATCTCCACTTCCGAAAGAGAACTGGCAATTTTTACAGCAATTTCTGGTTCGATTTTGGGCGTTGCCCAGAGATCTACAGAAAGTAGAGGCAAAATAAATAAAATAACGAGAAGCGTCCTTGGCATTAAATCTCCATCCTTGGATTAATTGGCCACTCATATTGTAGCTTTAAAAAGGCCTGACGCGCAACAATAGATGCCTAATTATTTAGGGAAGTTAGGTAATGTAAGTTCGATATAAAAATTAGGAGAAAATTATCGATTAAAGAATCTTAAATTTGTTTTAGAAACTCCGAGTAGTGAGCATCAATCTACAAAGGAGAAACTCGATGAGATCGATTAAATTATCCCTATTGGCCTGTATTCTGACTTTTTCACTGTCAGCACTGGCCGGAGCAACCAAAGAAGAAATGGTTCAATTTGTCAAAGAAGCAGCAGCTTTTGCTAAAAAAGTAGGCAAAGATGCGGCCCTTAAAGAATTTAGCAATCCCACAGGAAAGTTCCAAAAAGGCGAACTCTATATTTATGCCTATGACTTTACTGGAACTTGTGTTGCTCATGGACAAAAAGCAAGCCTCGTTGGCAAAAATCTCATTAAATTTAAAGATCAAAAAGGAAAAGAGATGATCAAAGAGCTTGTGGAAACAGCTCAAAAAGGAAGTGGCTTTGTCGATTTTCATTGGCAAAACCCTGTTAGCAAAAAAGTTGAACCCAAAATTGGTTATGTTGAAAAAATTGATGACAGCTACTGGATAGGCTCCGGTATCTATAAATAACCGCAATAAGATGTATTTCTATAAGGGCAGTGTGTAACTGCCCTTTATACCAAACTCATTGGTTCCATTATGAATAAACTATCGATCAGACAATTAAACTTTTCCATTTTTCTCGTCATGCTCATATCGCTCCTTGGCATTTCACTCCCCTCACTCTTCCAGTTAAATCAAATCGGAAAAGAAATTGGCAATATATCAGACATTCAATTACCAATGTCCAAAGTCATGGGGGAAATTGCTCTTATGCAAAAAAAGGAATCCATACAAATTCAAATCTATTTACGCCTAAAAGATGACAAGTTTGCCCAAGAGTATTACCAGCAAGGCAATCAGGTCATTGGAAAATTCAATGACCTGACAGCTCTTCTTAAGAAGAATGCTTTAGAAACGGATGAAATATTCAAGCAAATCGAGGAAGTCAAATCGGCCCATACAACCTATGTACAAAATGGTACTGAAATTATCGATATGGTAGGAGTCGGTCTAGAGGGAGAAGAGTTGGATGCCCTCACTGACAAATTTACCAAACAAGAATCAATCTTAGGTAAGGCCATTGATAGTGTGGCCAAAACACTTGATAAAAATACCAACACTTCTGCTCAAGAAGTCAAAAATTCTGACAAGGAAGCACAATTCATTGTTCTCATTGCATCAATCTTCTCTGTCATTGCAGGAACTCTCGTTTGGATGTTTGCCGCCTATATTACGAAAAGACGCATACTAGGAACACGTGAAGAAATTATCTCAATCACCAAAAGCATTAGTGAAGGAAATCTTTCACAGCAATGCAATATTGAAAATGCCCCTATTGATTTTAAAGAAACTTTATCAAATATAAATGACCTCATCAGAACTTTTAATATGCCTATCAGATCAGTTATTGCGACGATGAAACAACTGGCCCAAAATGATCTTACCACCAGAATTTTAGAAAATTATCAAGGTGAATTTGCGGCACTCAAAGATGATGTCAATCACGCCATATCAAATATTCAACAAATTATCCAAGATTCAACCAATGCAACACTTGAAGTATCCAGTGCATGTGCAAGCATCACTCAATCAAGCCAAACACAGCTAGATCGCGCCTCATCTCAAGCAAGCTCTGTAGAAGAAATATCAAGCACAATGGCTGAAATTAAGCATCAAGCTAATTTAAATGCCCAAAATTCGTCAGCAGCAAACACGATCAGTGAGCAAGCCTCTACCGCCGCAGAGCAAGGTAGTCAGCGCATGAGCGAAATGAGCCTTGCCATGAATAATATAAATGAATCAAGCCAAGAAATTGTAAAAATTATTAAAGTGATTGATGAAATTGCATTTCAAACTAATCTACTCGCCCTCAATGCCGCAGTTGAAGCAGCTCGCGCAGGCTCACATGGGAAAGGATTTGCCGTTGTTGCCGAAGAAGTAAGGAATCTTGCAGAAAAAAGTGCTACCGCGGCCAAGGAAACGGGCAATATTATTTTGCAATCATCAGCAAAAGTTGAAGAAGGAATTAAAATTGCCTCTCTCACAGAAGAGACGCTCAAAGATATTTTTGATAAATCGCTACACGTTTCAGATATCATTAAAGAAATTTCTGTCGCCTCAGAGCAACAAACATCAAGTATCACTCAAATACTTGATGCCATCAAACTCATCGAAGCTGGAACGCAAGGAAATATTTCGGATGTCGAAAAATCGGTAGATGAAATAGCAAGATTAAGTGAATTATCAGAAGATCTTAAAGATGAAATTCTGCGTTTTAAAGTGAATAAAGATTACGCTACTTAATCAGAAAAATTCTCATTTTGTGAAACGAAAATTTTAAAAATGGAGTGTCTAATCATTTTACAGTCACGCCAATGTATTGACGTTTCTCGTCCACATGCCATACTAACTATCTAATTTCAAAGAACATTCCTCTCCCTACTTTGGCATATCTCTTGCTTATATTGCACTAGTTAATATTAACCATGCTGTGGAAACGGACTTATATTTTCGACAGTAAAGCTAATGATTTTTTTAAATAATTAGTATAAGGGGATTTTATGAAGAAGTTGCTGATTGGATTGTTGATACTCAGTAGTTTTTCTGTTTTTGCGTCCCCAGGGGCATCGCTAGCGTGCATTGACAAAGTCAGAAGCGATGCAAATTACGATAATGCCAAAGCGGCCCTAGCATGCAGTGGAGGAGCGACTGTAGAATGCATTGATAAAGTTAAAGGAGATGTCGGCTATGACAATGTTAAAGCGGCTAAAGTATGTGGGCAAGCGACGATAGATTGTATTAACAAAGTAAAAAGCGACGTAGATTACGATAATGCGAAAGCTGCTCTTGCATGTAGTGGCGGGGCATCGCTAGCGTGCATTGACAAAGTCAGAAGCGATGCAAATTACGATAATGCCAAAGCTGCCCAAGCATGCGCCCAGGCGACTGTAGAATGCATTGATAAAGTTAGAGGAGATGTCGGCTATGACAATGTTAAGGCGGCAAAGATGTGTAGTGGTCAGGCTAAAAACCTAGATTAATAAAAAACAAAAATGCACAGAACCTAAAAACAAATTAACGAGACTTTCATGAAAAAACTATTGATTCTCATTTTTACTCTTGCATCAATTTCAGCTTATGCAGAAATTGAAATGGAACTTCGCTGTGGTTATGGCGAAGTTAAATACGGCAAGAAAACCATGACTGATGGGAATGTCAGCGTCAAATTTTCTTTTGGCAAATTAACCAACGGCAATCACCATGCATATCTACAAACCTATATTGAAGGAGATCATTATGCGGTGAATGTGTTTAGTGGTTCCAAAGTAAAAGATGCCAATGAATGGTCATATTCCCAAGGCTGGATTGAATCCAACTCAGCGCTCACTCGTTTTCAAGCTGGTGGAAAAAATTTTTCATTTGGATATGAGAAAAAAGATGTCGCGATAACGCTTAGAGCTTGCGACATCGAATATTGCTACGAAAACAAAAGAAGAAACTGCATCGACGACTTTTAATAAAGAGGAATTATGAAAAAAGCAATCTGTCTATTTTGTATTCTCACGACATCGCTTGTCTTCGCCCACTCTGAAACTTTAAAAATTCAAGCGAAAAACCTAAATACGGATGCATTTAAGCTATCCCAATCATCGACAACGGGGAAAGGTGAATTAGTAATGGCCTGCAAAAACATGACAATGTTCAACTTGAGGAGCAGAGTCGAAAATCTCGACTTACCCTCTACTCAAACGGAGAAACTAAGTCCTAACAAGAAAAATATTCGCAGAAAAAAAATGATACTTAAAAAAGCCAATATAAAAGATATTTCGACAGTTCAAGCAAGCCTACTTAGCCAATCGCTTTTAATTGAAGCCCTCTGCGGGTTTTATTACCGAGATCAAAATAATGAGGATCTGCAACGAAAACTCTCCCAAGCATTCAAAACTTTAGAAAACCATTCGCAAGAATTTCTTGCCTTATCGCGTAACTCTAAATAGGACGAAAGAAAGGTATGACGATGAAAAAATTACTGCTTATTATGACCATCACGTTCAGTTTCTCTCAAACTCTTTTTGCTTGTGAAAACCTAGAACTATTCCATACGATTAATAATTTTTTAGAGGAAAAAGAATTGTCTCCAAATGAGCTAGATTTTATATCTCTAGTAAAAGGTAATGAAGAGAGGCCAACGGTCTACACCTTTATAAAATGGGGAGAGGCTAAAAAATCCAAAAAATATGGAACGCGCTATCTTGTAAAAGTTAGTGAAGCAAGCTGTGAAGTCGAAAACTTCAGCATCAAAGAAATTAAAGCACAGCTAAAGAAAGTCGTTCGCTACGAATGGGAAATTCAATAACCCTTAAGACTCTAGGTATTTCATAATCCCTTGCATGTCATTCCATGCTGTCCGCTTCATTTTGGGATTTACCAAAAGATATTCGGGATGAAAAAGAGGGACAACTTGAAATTGATGCTCCCCTATTTCCTTAGGAAAGAACTGTCCGTGGATGGAGGCCATCCTTTCTTCTCGCCCAATAATGGCACTCGCAGCAAAAGTCCCCAAAGCCACGACAACTTTAGGGCGAAAGTAGAGAATCTCCTGCCAAAGATAATTTAAACAACAATCACGCATTTGCTCCTTTTTCTCTAAGAAATTGCCCGCGCACTTAACGACCAAAGAGAGTGCAAATTCAGAAGTCGTAAGATTCATGGCCTGAATCATTTTCCACAAAAGCTCTCCAGCATCTTTAGCAAAACATTTGGGTTGCTCAAAACTGCGCGGCATATCGCCGACAAAAAGAATTTTGCAATTATCTTTTTTCTGTTCAAAACCTTCGTAAAAGCGTCCTAAATCGTGAACCACTTGCTGCCGTCCTTTGATAAGTTCTGGCGAGCACAAAGAACAAGCTTCCAACTCCTGTACGAACTGAGTAAAAAGCTTTTGGCTAGTTGATGTATTAATTGTGCTTTTAACTTTAGCTGCTGCTACACCACGGCCAAAATTCAATTCCTGCCCCGGAAAGTCTGTTACAAATTTTTCCAATGAATCTAAGACCTGCTTTTTTTCCGAACGCCCCTCCGCAGGCTGCAAATTGAGTTGAGAAGGAACTTCTTCGTAGTCTAAGAAAGACCAAGAGGAGGAATATAAATCGTCTGCAAAGCCCATTTGAAAGCGCTGAGACGCCTTTTTTTGTTCCTCAAGGGACTTGTGCTGTAAGTGTTCAAAAATCATGCGCCAATCCACGCTCTCTCCTGTGGTCATTTTTTCCCTAGGGTAAAAAAAACCTGTTAGCTTCCGTGATACAAACTTTTTTTAAGGCAAACGGTTTTTGTCCCGAGAAGCTAGTTAATGGTGGCATCAATCCTAACAAAGTGATGCCCTTCCATCAACCTAACCTGCAAGGAGAAATGGATGTCTGCGGAAGTTGACTTTAAATTTGAAACCTTTGAAGAATTTTACGGACCGGCCGACGAAGTCGTTAAGCAAATAGAAGAATGCAAAGTCTGTGGTTCTCGCTTAATTTTCAATCACTTACCTGATTACAGGAACTTATTAATACAAGAAAGTGCTAAATGCTTGGATTGTGGACACGATAATCGCAAGATTATCCATGTCCTAAACTAATTTTTTAGAATTCTCTTCTCTTCTTTTCGGTGATGAAGCCTGCGCGCAAAACGGTGGGCCTCATCACGCAAACTCACCATTAACCGAAATAACGACATATTTTTTTTCAATAAATAGGGATTGCTGCGCTGGGGAATAATCAAACGCTCTTCGCTTCCTTTTTCGGCCCTTTCTTTAGCCAGCCCCACTAAAGGCACCTTTTTACCCAATTCATCCATAATCTTCTGTACGGCATTTAACTGCAAAAGCCCCCCATCAACCACAAAAAGATCGGGCAACTCTTCTCTTCCCTGCAAACGCCTTTCAAAAAATTCCTGCATCATTTTAAAGTCGTTGTTGCCCTCGGGAAGCTCGGCCAAAGCATAATGCCGATAAGACGATTTATCAGGGCGTCCATCGCGAAAAACAACCTGTGAAGCAGTGGGAGAAGATCCTTGAAAAATGGCAATATCCACGCACTCAATATGGCGGGGCAAACACTTCATTTGCAAAAGATCTCGCAAAGCGACAAGGGCCTTGAGTCCATCCTCACCTTTATTGAGACGCACTCTTTGCACTTCACGCGCATGCTCTTTGACTAATTTCATTAAAGCTTGATAGCGCTTAGTTTCCTTCTTAAACTCCATTTTATTGGTCAGTAATTGATTCCAATAATCTTGGAGTTCTTCGGAAAACAATTCTTCGGGAACAATAATTCGATCCGGCAAGGAATCTTCAGTATGAGAATAGTAATCGACGATTTGATGAAAAAGCTCTTCTTTAAGTTCTTCTTCTAAAAAGGGACGGAAAAAATTGAAATTCTTTTCACCTAAAAGAAGGCCATTTCTCATGGAATAGATGGCCCAATCAAGTTCCTCTCCTTCCACCCAGAAATTGATAAAATCAATATTGCTATCGAGCTGAGTCCATTCCATATTTTGGCAAGTTCTCTCTTTTAAAAACTCTTTTAACTGCGCTAGTCCATCGCGCAATTGAATGGCCCTTTCAAAAGCTTCGGAATTCCCTGCCTCCAGCATTTGCTCTTCTAATTCCTTAATGACACGCGCTGCCCCTCCTTGCCCAAAAAAACTCAGGGCCTTTTTAAGGCCAACAATATAGTCCTTTTTACTTTGTAGTCCCACACAAGGAGCCGCACATTGTTTCATTTGATAAAGCAAGCAAGGCTTCTTGCGAGTAGCAAAATCGCGATCAGTACAATCGCGCAGTAAAAAGGATTTTCGAAGAATTTCAAGAACACCTGAAATATTGCTGCCATGAGGAAAAGGCCCAATAATCTCTCTTCCTTTTTTCTTGCGAGGACGTCGCGCATAGGACAGCTGAGGAAAATCGTGATTCCAATCAATCACCACATAGGGATAAGAACGATCATCTTTCAAACTAATATTGTACTTGGGGGAATGCTTTTTAATGAGGTTATTTTCTAAAATAAAAGCTTCCATATCGGATTGGCAAACAATGAAATCAAAGTCATTGATGCGCTCAATCAAAGCCAGTGTTTTTATGCTTTTGCCACTACTATTATTGAAGTAAGAAGAGACTCTATTCTTTAAACTCTTGGCCTTACCGATATAAATAATCTTTTGCTGTGCATCCTTCATCAAATAACAACCAGGTCTTTTGGGTAAAAGATCTGCTTTTTCCTTTAATGTCGATAGACTCTTTTGTGTCATGGTTTCCTATTTTGACGAATGGTTATAAATGCATTATGATAGCGAAGCTTTGAAATTGCAAAACCCAATAAAAAGGAAGTTTAATGGCGTCTCAACTTACGGCCGGAAAAGAAGTATTATCTTACTGCACAAAATGCAAACTTGCTCTTAATCACGTTATTGTGGCAATGAAAGATGAAAAAACAATCCATAAGGTAAAATGTAAAACTTGTAGTTCAACTCATGCTTACAAAGACCCTTCCCTTGCAACAACGAAAAAGAAAAGAACAACAACTGCAGGACGTAAGAAAAAAACTCAAACAGTTGCTGTTTCAATTGCCGATCTTTGGATGAAAAAAATGGCAGAGACAAGCCAAAAATCTCAACCCTACAAAATCAGTGGTAAGTTTGAAGTGGGTGACGTCCTTGATCATGTCAAATTTGGTCCTGGCATTGTCGAGTCTATTGTCGACAATGACAAAATCGAAGTGATGTTCCGCCACGAAATCAAAACTTTGATTCATAACAAAGCTTAGAAAGTCACATTATTTGCTTAAAATAAAAAAAGCCCCGCTTAATAAGCGGGGCTTTTTTTATTGATACCAAAAACTTTTTTAGTAACTTAAAGTAAAGCCAAAGCCTCCATTGTAACCATATTGGTTGCCCATATTGTATGATCCAGTGGAATAAGGACTGTAACTACCGTACCCGTATAGGTTATTGGCCGCTTGGTTATAATTGCGATAAAGGGAATTATACTGCCCAGCTGAACCATAGTAATTAGATTGTAGGCGGTTATTATAAGCAGAAGCTGCACCGGCATAATCATTTCCATAACCGTAACCAGTTCCCATACCTCCTGCATAACCTGAATTATTCCAACCTCCTGTACCATTCCAGTAACTGCCTGTTCCTCCATAAGAGTATGGAGAATAAGTTCCTAAGCCAGAATAACCACCATAGGTATAAGGATTGTAGCTATAGCCTGTACCAGCTCCTGTCCCTAAGCCTCCACTGATACTCAAAAGAGGACTGCCACTGTTGTAACCATTAAGTAAGCTGTTGGCCATATTGCCCAAAGTTCCTCCAAGATAAACACCACCACCAGCTGTTCCATAAGGATTGTAACCAGAGCTATAGCCATAAGGATACATGCCCATTCCGGCACCAGAACTCATACTTCCACTATAATAGGGACCATAAGCAGATGCACTGTATTGCCCATAAGGACCATACATTCCGCTTAGCATTCCAGAAGAATATCCCGCACCCAAATAAGGATTGCTGTAACCGCCATAGCCATTGGAATACATTCCACCGTATCCTCCAGAGATTCCGCCACCTGCATATCCACCAAGTCCATAACCATTACACTGAAAGTTATTAAACTCATCAGTACTTACACCTGGAAGTTGATAGTCTTCAGTGTATTGTAGGTAATTGGCAATCCCTGTTTGACATTGCTCCATTCCATATTGTGCAGTTGCGGCCCAAGTCGCATTGACTGCTTCATAGGCGGCAGTTTGTTTAGAAACGGCATACATATTGCCAACCATGCTAGCAATTGGCGAAAGGGCCATTCCGACATTGGCCACAACCTGAGACCAGTGCGGTTTATAGCTAGCACCTGCCATACAAGAAACACAATTTCCATCTGAAGTCCGTCCATCAGCATTAGCCTCAAGACGGGCCCTAATGTCAGCACAAGTTTGCGCTGTTAAACAGCCATGAGTTCCACAAAGCTCATATCCTGCAGAACAATCACGCCCTTGTCCCTCGAGGCTAATTGAACCGCCCCAATTAGAACCATTGCGATTGCTTCCGCCAGTGCTTGCATTTTTGTCAATGCCACCGTACTCGATATCAAACTTAGACTCATCAACGTTAGGATATTTAATTTTCAAATAAGATTTTGCTCTTCTCAGACACTCATCTTCAGAAACACCTTCTCCGCAATAAACAACAAAATTAAAGCCTCCGTCAGTGCGAGCAGAACCTTCACCCCAACCACCATTGAAGTCGATCTCAATGCCTCCATTTGATCCCCCACCAGAAGAACGTCTAGTGCGAGAAGAGGAAGAAGAACGGTCATTATCGCCATTGCGATTTCTATCTCTGCCTCCATTGGCATCACCACTTGCATTACCATCATCGCTATTACGACGATTACGGCGTCTCTCCTCATTACTCATGTATACTTGCCACTGAGAACAAACTTTGAATTTGGTTAGAGTCTTAATTTTATCAACTCCATTTTCATCAAAGTTATCTCCTCTATCTTTGTGCTTACATTGATAAAAGGTGATTTCAGTACAGACATTCCCATCGCTGTCTTTAACCTTGGAAGCGCCTGAGGACGTTGTTTTAATCTTCTCTAAGGTTGCTCCTCCTGCATCCACACAAGCATCATAAGCGACTTGGTAATCTGACTTGACGTCATCACCCCAAACGGCCGTGCTCAGCAGTAGCGAAAGAGTAGAGATAAGAAAGCTTAAAGACAATTTCACGTTCATAAAAAATTCTCCATTACAGATGCACGAGGACACTTTCCTCACACATCATAAGGGTAGTTCTCGTCTTCTCTTCGGAGAAAAAAATAATTTCTTTAGCTTTTTTTAAAAAATTTAACCTCGGCGGGCGGAAAAAGCTCTTACGCATGGGACGAGAAAATCAATCATGTCTTCATCAGAACTAAAAACATCATCCACATATTCACTATTTAGCATAAATTGAGTGATTCTGTGGGCAACTTGATTAATAGATTCAACAAGATACAGACCTGAAATTGCTTCTCCATTGAAACTTTTGATTATTTCTTTGCGAGCGTGATTGTAAACTTCTGTTTCAGTAATATCACCCTCAATAACACCTTCTCCTAATCTCTCCTCTACTTCTTCAATGGCCTGCTCGCGAATATCTTCGTCTGTAGCAAAACTAACCGCAAGTTCAGTCGCCAAAGAATCAATGAATTCCAAGCGCTTATCCATCAAAAACTCTATTAACTGCTCTTCAGTCAAGCAGTTGATAATGTAAGCAGACATTTGTACTAAGGTGTCGAAATTTGTTCTCATTTTTATATACCTTCTTTATTTACTAACAGTATTCTCTTTACTTATGGTAGCCAAGTCTCACAAAACTTACAAGGAATTATATTAAATTTAGGCCTTATAAATTATTTTTTAATTTTTTTTAACAATCGCGACCAGTGAGTACTCAAGCTGATCTCGCCAAATAATTGCAAAAATAAAAGGTAAATAAGAAGTCCCGACCCCATTATGACGCACAGACGAATAAATTGCATTGGGATAGAAAAATATGGTGCCCACACAATCTCCCACCACATCAAAAATGGAGTCAATAAAAATAGAATAATGAGCAGCTTTAATACCCTTTTATTGAAGAAAAAGTTCGCTCCCACTTTCAGCTCTCGGTGCAACATCCAAGAGAGAATAGATGAATTTATTAACATAGAAAGACCTGTGCCGATGGCCAAAACCTGAAAACCAAACCGTGAAACGAGCGAAAGGCAAAAAACAATATTTATAGCGATAGAAATGAAAGATGAGATAACGGGAATCTTAGGCTTTTCCAAAGCATAAAAAGTCGGCACGAAAACTTTGTAAATTCCATAAAAGGGAAGCCCCAAAGCATAACAGCGCAGGGCCAAAGAAGTCATTTGAGAAGATTCAGCACTAAAGCGCCCATGCTCAAAAACAAGTTGCACCACAGAATAAGCTGAAGCATAGAGCAAGGCTAAAGCACCAATCATCAAAACCAACGAAAGGCGATAACTTGTTCCCAGAAGCTCTAAAGCCTCCTCTCTCTCCCCCTTTTTCCAAGCTTCACTAAAATGCACAAGATTGGAATTAGAAACCGACACCCCCAAAACCCCGATAGGAAATTGAAAAAGGCGAAAAGCGTAGTTTAAGAAGCTAACGGCCCCAGCAATACAACCTGTGGCCAATATTGTGTTAATGATCAAATTGATTTGGGAAGCAGCAAAACCTAAAAGTCCCGGCCCCAATTTATAAAAAACGGCCCGACTGTCTTCATTAAGCAAAGGTCCCGGAGCCTCAAAAGAAAAATCCCTTCGCACCAGCAAAGGGTATTGCACAAATGCTTGTACAATTCCTCCCAACATCACTCCCAAAGGCAGGGCATAGATGGGATGAAATCCCCAAATTGGCAAAGTATTGTAGAGAATGAGAACGGCAGCAATCATGACGACATTAAAAATGGCCGGAGCCACAGAAGGCCAAAAAAAGACTTTAAGGGAATTTAGGGCCCCCATAAAGAGAGCGGCCCAAGAAATCATCAAAAGAAATGGTCCCATAATTCGCACGGAATTCACTGCTATTTCATACTTCAGAGGGTAATTTGCAAAGGAAGGGGCAAAAAGAGAGATAAATTGCGGGGCAAAAATAACAATAATGACAGAAATAACCCCTGTTACAAGAAAAAGAGAAATAAAAAGACTCCAAAGAAGCTTCTGAGCGCGTTTATGAGAAAGCTGTAAGCTCTTAGTAAAGCTAGGTACAAAGGCTGCGGAGAAGGCCCCTTCGGCAAATAAATCCCGCAATAAATTTGGAATTTTGTAGGCCACTAAAAAGGCATCGGTGAGGCCAGAGGCACCAAAATAAAATGCCATAACTTGCTCTCTAACGAGCCCTAATATTCTACTGAGGAATGTCGCTATAGCCATTTTGAATGACGCTAGTAAAATCGACTTATTAGACATGAAAAAGCCTTTTATCTATCGAATAGTAATAGGGTCAGTGTACAAAAAAAGCATCGTCTTTTCTAAAGATATTTTCTATAATTTTGCTCAATAAAATAATTGTGTAAAATGATCGGGATTACAAAAAAGTAGGAGTATTTAAATGGAAGGACTGAACAGTTTTTTTAATTTTGGCCCTTGGCTGGGATTCTTCGGTCTTGTCTTCGCCATCGCAACTTATTTCTGGATTAAGAAATGGTCTGCAGGCACAGATAAGATGAAACAAATTGCATCAATGATAGAAACGGGCTCAATGACCTTTCTCAAAAGGGAATATAGTATTCTTTTGGGATTTCTTATCATTGTCAGTCTCATTATATCTTTTAAGTTAGGTCTTCCTTCCATGCTTTGCTATTTGGCCGGCGCCTTCTCCTCTATGCTTTGTGGCTATATTGGAATGAAAGCCGCAACCAAAGCGAATGTTAGAACAGCGCAAGCCGCTGTCTCTGGCGGAGTCCACTCCGCTCTTGAAGTTGCTTTTTTTGGTGGCTCCGTAATGGGAATGACTGTTGCGTCTTTAGGGCTTTTGGGAGTTGCCCTTGCTTATAAATTTATTTCTGGTCTCCCCACCATGGAAGCCTTAAATGGCTTTGCGATGGGTGCCTCTTCCATTGCACTCTTTGCTCGCGTGGGCGGAGGCATTTACACCAAAGCTGCTGACGTCGGAGCTGATCTTGTCGGAAAAGTCGAAGCTGGAATCCCTGAAGATGATCCAAGAAATCCTGCAACAATTGCGGACAATGTGGGTGATAATGTTGGAGATACAGCAGGTATGGGTGCAGACATTTTTGAATCTTATGTCGGTTCCATCATTGCCACCATGTTCATCGGCTCAACCTACGTCGTTGACTCTCAATACTTGATTATGATTCCCCTACTCGTTGTTATGCTCGGACTTATTAGCTCCGTGTTTGGAGTTCTTTCCATCAAAGTACTGAAGCGCATTGACCCCGCCTGGGCCTTAAGACTTGCTCCGGCCGTAGGTATCGGTTTACTCTTTATCTCTTCTTACTTTGTCATCGATCAATTTCCACTTGACCCAATTGTCTTCCCTAATAAGATGGGACCATTCTGGGCGATGGTTATTGGCTCAGTTTCCGGAGCCTTAATTGGGTTTGCAACGGAATACTACACTTCAAATGATTTTGGACCAGTACTTAAAGTTGCCAATGCGGGTAAAACTGGACCTGCCACTAATATCATCGCTGGCATCTCAGTGGGAATGTACTCCTGTATTGTTCCTATTCTCATTATTTCTTTGGCCATCTTCTTTGCCAACTATTTCTCTGGTCTCTATGGCATTGGTCTAGCTGCAGTTGGCATGCTTGCCACTACTGGTATTACGATGAGCGTAGATGCTTATGGCCCAATTTCCGATAATGCTGGCGGCATTGCTCAAATGGCAGAACTTCCAGAAGGTGTACGTAAAATTACAGATAGTCTTGATGCCATTGGCAACACAACAGCGGCGATTGGCAAAGGCTTTGCCATTGGCTCTGCAGCATTAACGGCACTGGCCCTCTTCTCTGCTTATTCAAGTGCCGTTAATTTGGAAAATATCAATTTGATGAATCCTAAAGTTGTCATTGGAATTTTCATCGGTGGTCTTATTCCATTTTTTGCAGGTGCCAATACAATGAGTTCAGTGGGAGCTGCCGCTGAAAAAATGGTCCAAGAAGTAAGAAGACAGTTTCGAGAGATTGCAGGTCTTATGGAAGGCAAAGCAGAACCTGATACCAAAACCTGTGTTTCGATTGCAACAAATGCAGCACTCAAAGAAATGCTTCTTCCTGGCATTGTCGCCATAGCATCACCCGTGCTTGTTGGCTTCATTATTGGTAAAGAAGCGCTCGGAGGAATGCTCGCTGGCGCACTTGTCACAGGTGTATTACTTGCTTTGTTCATGGCAAACGCAGGTGGAGCTTGGGATAATGCCAAAAAGGCGATTGAACAGGGACAAGTGGCAGGTGAAGTGAAAAATAGTGAGGCTCACAAAGCGGCCGTCACTGGCGATACTGTGGGCGATCCCTTTAAAGATACTGCCGCTCCTGCAATGAACATTTTGGTAAAACTCATGAGCATCGTTGCGTTAGTGATTGCACCACTTCTTTAAAAAAAGAACATTAGATAAAAAAAGGGACAGTTTAAACTGTCCCTTTTTTTTATTTCGTTTCCACTTGTGGCATATAGGGTGGCGTACTAACATGCGTACTATCGGCGGAAGCTTCGACATCTTTTTCGGCATCACGAGCTACGTCTGATACATCTTTTGCAACATCCATTGCTTTAACTTTTTCGAGAACATATTTTCTCATATAACGAGGGCCTCTCAAATTTGCAGTTTCGCAAAAGTCTCCCTCGGTAAACCCTTCATTGATGAAATCTCTGATATGCGTTTCTGTGACCGCAGAATTAATTTTTTTTGCCTTCTTCATCAACTTATCAAAAGCCTTTTTGCCAGACTTTTCCAAATGCAACATCTTATTTTCTTTTTGAACTTTGATTTCATCATAAGTCAGGGCCAAAAGCGTTCCTAAAGGAATCATATCAGAGACGGCAGAACGAGCGTAATCATCCAACTGCCCCGCATGTTTTTCCTGCAGCTCAAGACTATGAGCGAGTCTCATACGATGCAATTCAAGACAAGAATAATATCTGCGCGTTGGATCCCTTTCCTTTAAAATATTTTTCTTAACATAAGACTCAACTTCTTTAGGTCCTGCAAGTGTTGGATAGTTTTTGCAAAACTCTCCAGAGCGAAGTCCCCTTTCCACCAAATCAGTAACCATTTGGGGAGTAATTTCAGCCTTAGGATTTTCCTCTTTCAAAACCTTCACTAGCTTTCGATTCTTTCTAGAAAGTTCTTCTTTATAAAGCTCGACTTTGTCTTCCTTCGATTTCATTTTTTCAACTAAAAGCAGCGCACCCGTCACACCAAAAGAAGCAGCAAAGACCGGAAAGTTTCCCCCCATTCCAGAAGCAATAACAGTCATGTAGCTTACCTTACTGGCCCCTTCTGCAATGCTTTTTACTTTGGAAATTCTCTCTGCCTCTTTCTCATAAAGCTTCTCACAGCTATAGCCCGCAAGACCTGCTCCCCATGATGAAAAAGCAAAACTGTTCATTAGTACAAATAGAAATATTTTTTTCATAAACACTCCTTGATAAAGCGTACAGGGCCTTATCGGCGAAATGATAAAAAAACTTTATTTGCTTAAATTGTCTTTGTGTAAATCGAGGATCTCGCGGAAACGCTGCTGCTGCTCTTGAGTCAAAACTCTAAAAACTTGTTGAAGTTCTTTTATCGCTAAAGGCCCATAGGGACGAAGGTAATTCCAGCCATAACCCCAGCGGAAGGGAGTAGAGAACTGAGGACCTCCTCCTAAGCGAACGCCGTAATACATTAAAGATCCAGTAAAAGAATACCCTTTTTGAGCCACACAGTTTTCAAGGCGAACATCTGCAGCTTCTCTTTCTGTGCTTGCTCCCCCCATCCAATAAGCAAAGTCATGAGATTCACAACACTGTAGCCAGCTATCTTGCACATAAAATGGACCATCAACAAACATAGTGCACCCATCAGTAACAAAGGGGGCTAAAGTGGGAGTGCTCCCCTCTGGCGCAAGAGAAGCACATGAAACAAAAAGAAATAAACCAAAAATAAAAAAATAATTCACAAAAGAAGTCTATATTTATAAAGCCTGATCAGAGTCAGAAGGGGGCAATTTACGCAAGCGAGGCTGCGCCTTTGGTGGGTTATATCTCTTGCCCTTATTTTTCTCGATCTGATAGTCCTTCCCCATTGTCGAAAGTCTTTTCACAATCTCACTGGCATTCTTGCATGCATCAGGATGCTTCTTACCATTACGAGAACGAGGAAAACAAATCAAAATAAGATCTCCATCTTGACTCATTTGCGCAGCGTTGGCATCCAGGCTACTGGGAATTCCCTGATTATATTGAAATGATGACGAAGAAAAACTTTGAAACTGAGTTTGTCCTTTGGCATTCTGATTCTCTTCCTTTTCTTCTTGTTTTGAAGAGATAGAGATCTGACGTTGCTCCGGTTTTACATTAATTTCCAGTTGAGCTTTTTCTTTTGTCTTTATTACAAAAATGCCTTCCGTGGGAGTATTAACCCATTCATCATCAAATAACGAGTTCCCTCCCCCCTGGAACTCAAATTGCTGAAGATCTTCTGCCATCCCTTTAAAAAAATCGTCATCAAAAAACTCTTTCATTCCCATGTCATCAAACATGCGTTTGAAGATTTTTTGACGTTTTTTCATCATCTCGCGAATGGCCTCCACAGAAGAAAAATCATCTCCAAGAGGGTCTTGTCCCCATAGCGGCAAAGCAATTAATAAGCTCAAAAATAGCAACAAGACCTTCTTCATAAAACTCTCCTATTTTTTAAACCAATTTCTAAAACGCTCTAGATACCAAAAAATAATAGGAACAAGAATAAATGTAAAGATAATGGACGAAAGCATCCCTCCAACCATAACTGCCCCCATTGAGCCCTTCATGGTATTAGACGACCAAATCTGAGGAATCGTACCAAACACAATGGCCAAAGAAGTCATGACAATTACATGAAAACGCCCTGAGGCACCATGCCAAATTGCCTCAATAATACTTTCTCCTTGCTCCAATTTCACCATGGCCCAATCCAGCATCAAAATGGCATTGTTCACCACAAGCCCCACCAACATAATCACAGCTAGCAAAGAAGCAATATTAATAGAGAATCCAAAAAAGAACAGTCCTGCAATAACCCCACTTAAAGAGGTAAAGATCGAAGTCGCAATTGTAAAAGGATGAACAAAAGAGTTCAAAATTGCTACCAAAATCATATAGGTTAAAATAGTTGCAAGAATGAAAGCCTTACCGATTTCACTATTGGCTTCACTTTGAAATTCAGCTTGTCCTACAAAGCGGACCCCTTCGCCTTCTTCAAAGTCCAATTTCTGAAACTCTTTGGCCAAAATCCCTTGCACAATTCCACCGGTGGATTTTGACAACATTCCAGAAATACTAATAACTCTTTCCTTATCTCTTCTTCTAATCATCGGAGAAGCTTGACTGATCTTTAGCTCTCCCAAATTAGAAACGCTCATCAAACCCTTAGAGGTAACAACACCAACGGAAGAGATATCATCAAGTGATTTCATGTATTCATCCATAAACTTCACATTGATATCGTAGTTTTCCCCTTTCTCTTTATAGACATTACTATCATTTCCATAAATGGCAGAGCGAACAAGAGTTCCAATTTTCACATTGGGAAGACCGAAGTAAATCATCTTTTGCTGATCTGGCACAAAAAGAATTTCTTTACGTGGATTTTTATAAGACATGTCGATAGACTTAAAATATCCACTTTGTTGCATCAACTCTTGAACTTTACGAGCATTGCCAATCAAACGGTCATAATCATCTCCATAAATATTTATGGCAACATCGGCATCGGCAATCGACACAGTTGATCCACGATTAAAGCTCAACTCCATCCCTGGAAGCATGGCCGTTTTGGATAACAATTCATTAATGACGTCCATATCCGAAAAATTTCTCTCTTCCTTTGGTACCAAATTGATCTTCACAATCGCATTTTCAGTACCATTTTCACCAATATAGGAAAAATAACTTTTTACGCCTCGTTGTTTTGCGACGATTTGCTCGAGCTCCTTTACTTTTTCCAAAGTTTTTTCAATCACAGTACCTTGCGGCAATTTAACATCAATCCCCGCACGGTCTTGATCTGAATGAGTGCGAAATTCATTTTCCAAATAAGGAGCAATGGTAAAAGAAAATGCAACAAGCCCCAAAGAAAATAAGATACTCAATTTAGGGAAACGGAACATCAAATCAAATATCTTGCGATACTCGACAATTAAAAATCCAATGATTTGGTTAACCCATCGAACGAGAATATTCTGCTTACGCCCCTCTTTTCTCTTTTTCAATAAAACCCCACACAACATAGGAGTAAGAGTAAATGAAGCAATGAGAGAGAAAATGGTGGCGAAAACAACCATCAGACCAAACTGACGCATAAATTGGCCAATAATTCCCCCCATAAAGCCAATAGGTGTAAACACCACGAGGTTAGTACCAACAGAAGCCAAAACCGCAACAGTCACTTCTTTTGTGCCTTCAATGGACGCAGTAATAGGATCCATTCCCAAGTTGATTTTTTTCATCACGGCCTCAATAATCACAATGGCATTGGCAATCAAAGTTCCCAAACAAGTCGCAATGGCCAATAAGGTCATCATATTAATTGAAAATTGCGCCATATCTGCGAGCAGCAATGCAGACACAATTGAAGAAGGGATAACAACGGCAGAAATAACAGTTGTTCCCCAGTTTCCAGTAAAAAGAAATAAGATCACAATAGTTAAAATAATCCCGAGCAAAATTCCAGATAAAGTTTCATTGGTTTCTTTGACCACAAAAGTAGAATAATCTACGGCCACTTCAAGTTTCATTCCATCTGGAACCTGATCTTTAATTTTCTCCATTTTCTCGCGAACTTTTTTGGAGATTTTTACAGCATTCCCATCTTTAACGTTGATCACAGAAAGGCCAACAGCATTCTTTCCATTAAAACGAGTGATCTTTTCTACTTTTTTGTGAGAATCGACAATTCTACCTAACTGAGACAATTTAACAATGCGCCCATCGGCAGTTGCAATTTCCATGTTCTTAATTTCATCAATGCTTTGAAAATCACCGATAAAACGAATCGATAGCGAACTGATATCCTGATCAATAGAGCCGCCTGGGATATTGATATTCTTTTTACCAATTGCCTCAACCACAGAATCAATGGCCAAGTAATTTTTTTGCAATAAAAGAGGATCCAATTCAACATTGATTTGTCGTTCTTTACCGCCATTAATATCCACACTAGCAACACCTTCTATTGCAGAGAAAATGTTGCTGAGTTTTTTGTCAGCATATTCATAAAGAATACGATCATCGAGAGTATCACTGGTCAGAACAAGATCCATTACGGGCTTGGCCAATGGGTCAAACTTTTCAATAATAGGATCTTCCATGCTGGTTGGGAATTCGCGCGAAAGAGCATCTACTTTGTCTTTAATTTCCATTGCCTTGACGTTGATATCCACACCAAGAATAAATTCAACCATCACCATGGCATAACTATCATAAACATAACTTTCGACTTTCTTAATCTCTGAAATACGCGAAATTTCATCCTCAATTTTCTTCACAGCTTGAGTCTCAACTTCATCAGGAGTCGCACCAGGATAGACAATTTTAATTGTCGCAATAGGGAAATCCACGCGCGGAGTATCCTCTAATTCGAGGTTAAAATATGATACAAAGCCCAAGACCATAAAAAACAAAATAAAGACCGTGGTCATGGCCGGTCTTTTTACAAATAATTCAATCATAATTATGTCTCACCATTAGTTGTTTTTACTTTTTCATTAACAATTTTCACAGGTAGATCATGTTCAGCAACAACACTCACCACGCTCCCCTCTTTTAAAAAATTCTTTCCTTCTAAAACAAAAACTGAACCTTCCTTGATCACATTTTCGGGGATAAAAAATCGATTCAATCTTTTTTTAACCTTGATTGCGTGCTTCACAACTTTATTACCCTCCAACAAAAAGGCAAAATATTGATCATTTTCCAAAACTAAAATGTCTTCTGGCAAAACAATGGTATTGTTGTAGATTTTTTTATTAAAAGAGACTTGTAAATACTCACACGAAATATTGCTATTCCACGCAACCGAAATGGGATAAAGGCCACTTTTAAACTCGCGTCCAGGTGAAATTGTTTTTACTTTTCCGCGAACAACTTTTCCCTGACACTCTGTCCAGACAGCTTGTCCCACATTTAATTGTTTTTGCAACTCATCAGTCAAAAAAGAAATACTCTCTAATGATGACTTTTTTTCAGCAGGAAAGAGAGAAGCATAAGCAAAAGCCTTCTTTTTTGCTTCCACGACCTTTACTGGAATACCATTTTCATTCCACAAGGAGTAAATCGTTGTTTTTTGAGCAGAACGGCTTTTCATAACCTCGCCCTTTTTCCACTGAACCACTCCAATAACAAGAATGAACATTACTAAATATACGATTAACCTTTTCATCTAAAGCTCCTCGATCTTGGCCGAGACCAATTTATCAATCATAATTTTGGTTCTAAGCAATTCAAAATAACTTAGCTCAACTTGCAGCTTCATTTTGGTTTCCATCAACTCTGCATCATTTAAAACTGAAACCGATTGCTTGCCTGACTCAACAGCATCACGAGTTAAGCGATAGGATTTTTTGGCAAGAGACAATGCTTTCTTATTTGCGGTTAGTGTTGCCAATTGCGCATTGTAATTGGTTACCGCATTGAGAATTCCTAAACGCAAAGACTTCTCATAGGCTTTTAAATTCATCTGTGCCGTCACATTATCACTAACCGCTTGGCGCAGTTTCCCCATTTTTTCTCCACCATTCCAGATAGGGATAGAAACTGCAATTCCAACAGCACCCACTTTTTTCATTTCATCAGTTGGAAAAGTATCGTCCATTGATGCATTTTGATAATTCATAGTTGCGAAAGCAGAAAACTTTGGCAAAAAATCAGCTTTATACACCTTCACAACTCTCTCAGAAAGGGAGACCCCCCGCTTTAAGATTTTGCGCAATACGCCTTGATCTAAAGCCTTTGCCTCCAAATCTGCAGCACTTAACTGTTCAAAATTTTCTCGCTCCATATTTGGCCACACGATAGACATTTCTTGAGCATAGTCCCAATCTGTCATTCTCTTGAGATTGAGCATGGCCGATTCAAATTGTGCTTCCGCTTGTTTCAAAGAAGGAACGCGCGCTTGAGCGTCAGCCTGTAATTTAATAAGGTCACTTTGTGCAGGTCTTCCTAAACGAAAACGTTTTTTGAGCAAGTCCTCATTGGCCAGCGCATTTTGATGAGACTGCCGCGCAATCTCCAAGCTTCTCTTACTTAACCACGCAGAATAATAAGCAAGCTTTGCCTGATAAGCGACTTCTTCTTTGGTCATTTGCACTTGTTCGGAGCTCATTTTTAAAGCATCTTTTGCTGCTAAAATAGCATTGTAAACCTGTCCAAAGGTCCAAAGAACTTGAGTCGCGGTGATGCTTCCATTAAGTCCATAATCTTGCTGAAGGGGAACATCAGCAATGGTCGGCCCCGTCGATGATGGTATAACCGCAGTATAATTCGATTGCGCAAAATAACGCGTCCACTTGATGTCTGCATTAACGTGAGGGAAAAGCTGTCCCACTCCTTCATCGTACTCAGATTCTCTTTTCTTTTTTTCTTCCTCTTTTATTCTAATTTCCTCACTTGTCTCTAAACTTTTGCGCACGATATCTTTTAACTGTAGTGCACTACTGGCTTGAGACCATGAGGGGATTAGCAAAAGGATCAACAGTAATTTGTTCATGATTTAGCTCCAATTCCTCTTAATATCATTTCAAGATTGTCTTTTAAAAAATCCATTATTGTCAGTTCCACCACGGGAATGGGGGAAGTTTCACATTGATGTACTCGTTTCATTTGCATGACCATTGTAATGCCCACATTCATGGCCAAAATCGAATAAGTAATTTCTGCGGCATTAACAGTGGGGGGAATATTGCCATCTTGCTGTGCCTGAAAAATATCTGAAAAAATTTCCTCACCTAAATCTCTCACTTTAAAATCATCAGGGTCACCTGGTTCGAAGAACAAAGACATTTCTGCAGGAGTAAACCTTTGCTTTTCAATCTGCCCAGAAAGTCGCAGCATGGTTGAAATAAACTCCAGCATGGGCTTAAAGTTTTTATCCATTGATTCACCAATAAAATGAACCAGCCAACGCAAATGTTCCAAACCAGATTTTGCAATTTTGCGATCGGCCTTCAAAACAATCTTGGTTGTTTCAACTTGTCCCATGAAAAAAAGTAGCTGCTCTTTTTTCGGAAAATAATTGAAGAAAGTTGCTTCTGAGATTTGTACTTTTTTGCAAAGGTCTTTGACCGAGCAAGTCTCAAAACTCTCTGTCGCAAGATGCTCCCAAGCTGCCTCAACAATTTCAAATTTAGTTTTCGCGTATTTAATTTCGCGCAATGATAGTTCCATAAATAATCCTCTCTTCTGGATATTATTTATAGCCCTATAGAACTTTAGGGTCAACCCTATTTTTCGGGTCAGCCATATTAAATTTCAAATTTAGGTGGTAAGTCCATGATTTCTTGCATAATTGCTCTAGGATCGGCCCCTTCATAAAGCACAAAGTACAAGCCTGAAAATATTCGGTTTCGAATATGATATTTCTGGGCCAAACGATGAACTGCCTTAGTAGTCTTATAACCCTCAACCACTCCATTCATACCTTTTTGAATCATTTCAGGGGTTTGCCCTTTGGCAATACTCAAACCAAAGAGCTTATTACGGCTAATATCACCCGTTGTGGAGAGGATGAGATCGCCCATGCCAGAAAGTCCATAAAAGGTCTCAGGACGGGCATTAAACACTTTCCCAAAGCGCAACATTTCATTAATTCCTTGAGTAATGAGAGCAGCCCGAGTGTTGTGGTTGTATCCTAAGCCTTCCACAATGCCCCCAGCAATGGTCAGTACATTCTTCAAAGCACCTCCCAAAAGAACACCCTTAATGTCATAACTCAAAAAAACCTTGAAAAAAGGCGTATGTAGCTTGTGAGCTAGTTCAATCATCAAAGTCCGATCACGTCCGGCCAAAGTCACGGTGGTAATTTGCTTTTCTAGTATTTCACGCGCAAAGCTGGGCCCAGAGAGAAAAAAGAAAAGATCGCGAAACTCACCATAGCTCTCATCAAGTAGTTCATCGACGAGCTTCAAGCTGTGAACATCAATGCCTTTGGCCAAGCTCACCACAGGAATTCCCTTCTCTAAAAAACGCCGCAAATCCTCTCCATGGGCCTTGGTAAAAGAGGTTATTGCACTAGAAGGCAGTCCTAAAATAATAAGTTCAGGATTGGAATTGGTCATGTCGTCAAAGGACATTATAGGAATGATGTTTTCTTCGAGCTTAATTCCCGGCAGATAGATTGGGTTTTCTTTGCGCTCTAAAAGAGAATCATAAAGCTCCGGTGAACGTAATTTCAAAAACACTTTATCGAAATTATGGGAAAGAACTGAGGCTAATGCTGTACCAAAAGCCCCTGCTCCAATAACGAGCGCTGTCCTCTGTTTTGTCATAAATCACTCCTTGTTGCCCCCCACAAATTAGCACCTAAACCATTAAAAAGACAATTAAAAAGCCAAAAAAACTAACGCTATGCAACAAAAGTCCGATAAGATTGGTAGGTTATCTCTTCCCCAAGGTACGTTATGGTTCATATGCTCAGATTATTCCCTATAATTCTGCTCATGCTCTGGGCCGGTCAATCGATCGCCGGGGAATACATACGCCTTGGAACAGAACTCAGCCAAAAAGAACAAGAACTTGACCAAGGGCAAAATAGTAAAAGAAGTGGTGAACTCATCACCGAAAATGAACTCTCCCCTCTCTACGCTGAAATAATTAGCTTCTTTGGGCAAAATGCAGGTGGAACTCAAGGGGTCGGAGAAACGCTGGCCAATAGCATTTTGAAATATCGCCAAGACTTCAACCTCGGTTCCCAAAACTTTGCCGGTCTCACTTGGCAAAAGCCTTTTGGCTACTTCTCGCTCAATGCCAACCGAGAAATTGTGCCAGACCTCACCCACCCCACAAACTTTGTCGTCATGGACAAACTCGAAATAAGCATTGATGCTCAAACCTATTTGGCTAAACTCGCCGACTCTGGCCTTATTGATGTGGCCGGTGATGTTCTTGGGCTCTTTGCGGGAATTAGCTTTAAAAGAGTTTATTACTATACACACGAGGCTCCCTCTTACGAGGCTGGCCTCAAATCAGATTTCAATAAACTCTTTCTTCCTTTTCTTCTGCTCAAAATTAATGCCTCTCAAGAACTCATGCGTATCGAGCCAGGAGAAATCATTCGCAAAGAGGACTTACTCAGTATCAAAGCAGGTGCTGCGGCGACCATTCCCATTGGTAATACTCCTCTAACACTAGAAGCCGGCTTTATGGTCAACTTTGGACGAGTGGCAGGACTAGAAATTGAAGGCGTCGAACAAGAAGGTGTCGAAAAAATTCATATTGAGAAATCACAAGAACGATCACTGGCAACAGGAGTTCATCTCAGCCTACAAATCGAATTTTTAAAAGTGTTACGCCTCCACCTTCTCTCTTATGATATGAGTTATGAACTCACCAAAAAAGAAAAGCACCACTACCTCCTTACAGAGGGTGAGCTTGCAGCGATCGAACAAAACGACAACCAAAGAAAAGAACTCAGAAAAGTTCTACGCCTAATTTCTCATAAAACAAACTATCTCCTTCCCTATCTCATTTCAGAAGAAGAGGCTGTTCAAAGCAACTTTAACTCTGCTAAAAAATTACTACACTGGGGAAAGGCGAAAAAGAAGGAAGTCGAAACAGTAGAAGTCACCAAAAATGGACAAACCAAAACCTTCCTCGTTTACAATGAATACGATCAATACATTCGCCACAACTTTCTATCTTATTTATTAGGCGATGTACTCAGTAATCTCCTTGATCTATCTTTTAGTAAAAAAATTCAAGTGCAAAAAGATCGCATAACCACAGTCGAATATGAAGCAGCACAAAGCACTGGCAATAGTCGGGAGCCTGCCTCCATTAAAGATGAAGTGGAAAGTCCAGAAAAGCTCTTTTTGCGGTTTGAGCACGATCTTTACATCGACAAAACTCATACAAAAGGTTCGAAGCATCGCAAAGAGCTGGCCGTTGATTTTATTAATACTCTAACAACCTTATCTAAAGATATTCGCACGGCGGTTTCTAATAAAGATATTCGTGGACCTCTAAAAATTAATACCATCGCAGAAGTTGGTGAATCAGGAATCCGCTCCTTTATTTCAATTAGCGAAGATGAAGCTTTTGGACGTTGGGCCGATCTCTGTAAATCCTACCGCAAGTCGAAATGGGAAAAGGCCAGTAAACGAAACAAATATCTCAAACGGCTACAAATTTTACCTTCAGAGATTTGTGTCAAAAGAATTGGGAAAGCCTATCTATCACTAAAAAGTGCGATTAATTCCAACAAATTAATACCGGTCAACGGATTAAAGAAACTGGCCAAAACCATTCACAAAGAAGTCAAAAATTTAAGCTGGTATCCAAAAATTTTTGGTGGTGAAAATGTGTTCATCCACGGAACATTCCATGGATTAACCAAAGATCAAGAAGTCTTCCAAAGCTATTTTCAAGTGGGAACTTATCAAGGAGCTGGCCCCATCATGGATTTTGCCGACTAAAAATCTTCAATCTTAAAGTGTAAATCATTGGCATAACGAAGTAGCTCGATAACTTCACGCACACACCCCATACCTGGCGAGCGACGAGAGACGTAATCGACACTTTCTTGAATTTCCACGCTAGCAGAAGGAGGTGTGGCCGAAAAGCCTACGCGTTTGAGTAAAGGAAGATCAATAAAATCATCTCCCATATAAAGAACTTCTTCATCGGTAACATTGTAGCGCTTTAAAACATCAAGATAGGAATCACGCTTATCCTGCTTCCCCAAATAGGTAAAACTCAGCTTTAAGGCTTTGGCCCGCTCAACAACGCCTACACTATCAAGCCCAGAAATAAGACCAACCTTAAAATCATTTTTAAGTAGCATCATAATGCCAAAACCATCTTGAATATTAAAGAAACGATTAAAGCCAACTTCTTGACCAGCATAAAAGACGCGCCCATCACTTAAAACCCCATCGACATCAAAAATGCAGACTCTAATTTTAGACAATTTATCTTTTAAAAGAACGGCTTTCTCTTTTAAATCTAAAGGCATAATGTCATTTGCCACGACTATCTCCTGCTATAAAAATCGCGAATCCAAGATTTGAAATGATCCATAATTTTCTTTCTAGCTGCTTTTAACTCTGGAGTATTCTTTTGTCCAATATCATCACAATGAGCCGCTCCCTTAATCACAATGCTCGTCAAATTAGGATTGTATTGCTGAGCAATGCCCGGAGTAATAGATAGCTTCAACCAAGGGTCTTCTTCACCATTGGTAAAAATAATATTAGAAGCGACATCCTCATTGAGTAAAGGAAAGAAAAATTTTCGATTAAACTCTTTAATTCCCGTATAGTTGATACCAAACAGATCACGGCAACCTTTTTCAAAAAAATCGCGATTAATTAAAGAAGAGCGAACAGATAATTCAGGATTAGAATGGGCCGCTTGAAAATATCCCATCTCTCGACAGGTCTGATAAAACCATTGCCGCATAGATGCATTCTCTTCAATTTGAATATCTTTTGCTTTGGTAAAACTAAACTCAGAGATATCATAACCCCATTGGTTATAGAGCATATTGGCAAAGCTTGCTAAGCCTTGCATACTCCCTTGCTCCTTCAGATTGCGACAAAAACGGTCTTTATAACCATACTGAATCGCAAAAGCCGCCACATCCGCAGTAAAGAAAAGGAAATCCATATCATCTTGAAGATAGCGCGCATTAAACATCAAGCGATACTGATTAAGAAGCACGGGATCGACCATTGCCTCCTCCAACTGACGTGTATACGCTCTCATATCTTCCGCACACTCTTTTCCAGCAATCTCAGTAATGTGCTGATCGTATTCTTCAAAATTATATTTTGCCATAACAGGAGCAGAAGAAGCTAAAGAACCAACGACTAAAGTTGGAAATTTTTCACGATAGTAGGCAGAAAGACTTCCAGGATAAGAGCCACCAATAACAATCCAAGGACCAGTTAACTTACCTTCCTTCATGACATTTTTTTGAAATGTGGCAAGGTCCATCAAAGCATTGGCAACAGTCAAATACTGCAAATTTTCAGTACGCAGATCGGAAAAAGGATGACTTTTACCATAGTAGCGATGCTCTAACGCGATCATCCCTGCACCAAGCGATTGCGCAAATTGAGCTATTCCACCTTTTAGAGAGTTTTCCTCACAGCTAGCTTCTCCGCAAACATAGTAAAGGACAGGGGAATTTTTCCCTTTCATATAATCAAAATTGACATGATAGCGCTGAGAAAATGTTCTTTGATCACTTTTTTCTGCATGATTTAAGCGCTGCTTGAAAAAGTGAGTGGTCGTAGCGGCCCATGTCGCACATGAAAAAGCAAAGCTAAGCAAAAGACTCAAAAGTTTAAGCATATAAGTTCCTCTCGTAAATCAACTATTTTGCGTTTAAATCTTCAACGACAACAATTTCTCCATACAAATTGTAGCGAATAAGCAAATCCACTCGCTCATTTGTCTCAGCAATGCGTCCCCCAACAAGGTTAGCGACTCCCCATTTACTGCGCAGAGAATCCTGAATAAGATAAAACTGGTTATAGACAGAAATGAATCCTTCTGGCTCAAGATTTAATTCTTTCAAACGCTTAAACTCAATTCCATCTCTTTGAACTTGGGCGACTTCTTGATTACTAAGCCGCCTAAACATATGGCCGCGAGCAACAGGATATGAATCCCGAGCCTGACAAAAGACCTTGTCCTTATCCCAATTTAGCTGTGCCATAGGGCAAAAGAAAGAATCAATTCCTTCTAAATTGACTGAAGCTTGAGCTCCCCAGGCTGACAATAAAAATGAAAAGACGATAAACGCTCTTAAAAACATAAGCACCTCTCTTTAATCTCAATCCTGGCGAAATATGCCATAGATGAGGAAAATAACAAAATAGAAACAAGGCCTGTGTAATTAATTCACCACACTAGTTTTAACTACTCAAACGAGCGAATTTGGGCCATAACCCCTGATTATGAAAAGACTTTTATTCACCATTATTAGCATGTGTTACTGTAGTTATGGCCTTGCCATGGAGCCAGAGCAAAAAGCCCTTTGGGAAAAAAGTCAGCTCAAATTTGAAACCCTTGAATATTACCTAAATAACCAAAATTGCGAAAAATCATTGCTACTAAAAAAAGCCTGCCAGCGCAGCTTAATGTTTTTATCGCAATATGCAGATCATGAACTAAGCATAGATGATCTTCCCCTGTATAAAGAAAAATTGAGTTTTCCTTCCCAAGACGAAATTCCCGTTACGCTCCAAGCTTTTAATAGTTATCTCAATATTGCCCACTATGATTTTTCCCATATTGAACATGCCGATTGGAGAAAAATACAAAGCCAAATCACAGAAGAAGAGTATTGTGGAATTGGCCTCTCTCCCGAAAGAGGCGAAGATGGCAGCATTCGGGTTATCGCACTCAATCCCAATGGTCCGGCACAAAAAGCGGACATACGCGAAGGGGACATCATTTTTTCGGCAAACCATATCGATCTACGTCCACTCAGCAATGAAGAAATTGGACCTATCTTTCGAGGAAAATGTCAAAGCCAACTGGAAGTAGAATTATTGCGCCAAGGTGAAGTGAAAAAAATACTTATAACACGGGCACTGATTGAAGAAGAAGCCATCAGTACTGAACAGCTCGATAATAACTGGGCAAAGATACGCATCAAAGATTTTCGTCGCTTTAATCTCATAACCCAATTTCGCCAAAAACTATCTCCCCTACTCAAGCAAGGACTCAAAGGGCTTGTTATTGACCTACGCCACAATCCTGGAGGCTATGTCAATAATGCCTTAAATCTAGCTTCATTTTTCTTGCCTGAAAATGAATTACTGATTACTGAAAATCGGCTGGCTGGAACAAGTAAAGACTTTTACTCAAGCCGACAATATTTGCACCTAATAAATTTGCCCTTAATTATTCTCATGGATTCACAGACGGCCAGTGCCGCCGAAATTTTTGCAGGAGCACTAGCGGCTCACCAACGGGCCCTCTTAGTGGGGTCCCAAAGTTTTGGCAAAGGTACTATTTTGAAACAAGAACGTTTCCCTTATCTCAAGAAGGTGGAACTTTGGAAAACTTATGCTTTCTACAGCTTTAAGAATAAAGGAACCAATCATCTCAATGGAATCTTGCCCCACATTGCGATCAGAGATGGTGATGAAGGAGAGCGTCTGCAGGACATTAGCCTTTCGCCACTTCCCATTCCCTCAAAATTCAAAAAGAAAATGCTCTTCCCTCTCAAAAGAGTAACGAAGAAATGTCTGAGCCAAAAACAGGTCTCAACAATCTTCCCGCTCAACCAGCTAATTGCAACAGTTAGCCCCTGTCTACTGAATAAGCGGTGAATCTAAAAGTTTTTGACAAAGAGCTGGGGGAATAAAACTATTTAAATTGCCCACGCGCGCGGCCATTAAGTTTTTAACCCCTTTGAAATGCCCATCGTTAAAAAGAAGATGCCCTAATTCATGTGCAATCACAGAATAAGAACGATCTCTCCCCTTCCAATATTTAGGATCCATGAGTTCTTTGGCCGCAAACCATGTAGAATTAAGTAAAGGCTTGCGCTCCTCATCTTTACGGACTTCCTTGGCACTAAAAGCATAAGCAGAGGGCTTGGTATAGTGATACTTGTCTTTCTTTTTTCCAAAAGCTTCTAAATCGCGGACAAAATAAACAGTAGGCCCTTCAAGTAAATGCGGCAACTTGTTAACAAGCTTTTTATTTTTGCGAAATTTATTATCCATTTCTTCCAAACGCTTTTTGGTTTCAAAATCAACAACAACGAGCTCTTCTAGTGCGAGATCGCACTGACGATAAAGAGACATCCCATAACGAATGTCTTCCAAAAGTTGCTCGCGCGCATAGCCACTATTTTTTTGCCAATTTACCTGCAGCGAAATGCGATACTTGGCAGGAATAAAATCTGTCCCCATAAATTTAGCACCATCAAAGCGCTCAATTTTAAGAACTTCAATCGGTGCGGCAAATAAGCTGGAAGAAAAGAGAGAGGCAAATGCAAAACAGGCAAAAAACTTTTTCATAAAACATCCTTTTAAGATGTTTTATCAAAAAGCTGCCCCTTATAAAAGGGGCAGGCAGTTTTTACATCTTTCGTGCACTTACAAAGTGGGCAAAGTAAATACCTAGCACCATAAAGCCAATGTACAAGAAGATCTGCAGACTTCCATTGGCGAAGTTGGCCAAGCCAGGAGCAGGACAGATTCCCGTAAGACCCCAACCGATACCAAAAAGAACAGCTCCGACGATAAGCTTATGATTGATCTCTTTACTATTTGGGATCTGCATTTTCTTTCCGTCTAAAGCAATCCCCTTCTTTTTAAGTAAAGGGAAAAAAATCATATAGACCAATACGGCCGGAAAAAGAACAAAGGCCAAAGACGGGTCCCAATGGGCAACATTGAAAAAATCCATAACTTTTTGAGGATTAGTCATTCCTGAAATAAATAGACCTAAAGAAAAAAGTCCACCTAATAAAAAACTAAAAAATAAAAATAAAGGACTCATTATTGCACCCCCAAGAGGGAAAGGATGGTAACCGTTATAAAACCAGCACCACAAAAACAAGCAACGGCCACAAAAGAGCGAATTGACAAGCGCCCCATACCGCAAATGCCATGACCACTAGTACAACCATTGGCCCAAGTCACCCCAACTCCGACTAAAAAAGCGCCAGGAATGAAAAGCCAGTTAGACTGATGCAATTCAAACTGTGCAAACTGAGGGAAATAGTTATTAACAATCCAACCCATGGCAACCATCCCCAATAAAAAGAAAAGGCGCCAAGCGACATCTCCTCGATGAAGATGAGGAATGAGAACACCTTTAAAAATGCCACTCGCCCCCATAATTCGCCCAATAAACAACATAGTGAGAGCTCCAGTCAATCCCAGAATAGCTCCCCCAATAAGCCCCATCACATAACTTGTAGGCATCTACGACTCCAATTGTTCATAGAAGTTGGCAGCTAACCAGCCTCCAGAAAGATTTATAGTTTTAAAACCATTTTGCTTTAAAATGCGGCAAGCATTATAAGAACGACCTCCCGATTGACAAACAACAACGATTTGCTTGCCCTTATATTTTTCAAGTTCAGAAAGGCGTGCACGCACCTGAGGTAGAGGAATAGAAACGGTAGGAATCTTATAGGGCATGTTCTGCACTTCATCGGGATTACGTACGTCTACAGCAATATAATCCTTCATCTCTTTGAGTTGATCATAAGTAATAGAACACATGACTTCGTCCATAATATTGGAACCAATTAGGCCGGCCATGACGACGGCATCTTTAGCCGCTCCAAAAGGAGGAGCATAACAAGTTTCAATATGGGCCAAATCGTAAACTGTCATCTCTCCCATGATTGCAACTGCAATCATATCAATACGGCGAGCTACTCCTGCTTTTCCCAAAGCCTGTGCCCCCAGAATTTTTCCATTATCAGGATTAAAAAGAAATTTAAAATTAATGCGTTCTGCACCGGGATAATAGCCCACATGATCATTGGGGAAAAGATGGAGTGCTTGATATTTTACCCCTTCTCTTTTTGCCATTTTCTCATTGAGACCAGTGGCTGCGACTTCAAGATCAAAAACTTTAACAATACCTGTCCCCATCGTGCCTTTGTATTTAGGAGCTTTACCACAAATATGATCTGCCGCCATACGTCCTTGGCGGTTCGCAGGACCAGCAAGAGGTATATTGATGAGCTTTCTCAAGACAATGTGCTCTGCCTCAATTGCATCTCCCACAGCATAAATATCGGGATCAGAAGTTTGCATAGAGACATTTACAGAGATCGCGTCACGCGCACCAAGCTTCAAGCCAGCAGCTTTAGCAAGATCACTTTCAGGCTGTACTCCAATGGCACAAACAACAAGATCTGAGTCAACAATTGAGCCATCACTCAATTCAACTTGCTTTGCTCCTACTTTTTTCACTGATCTTTTAAAATGAAGTTTGATTCCTCTATCTTTAAGGGCCTGATGAGCAAGCACGGCCATTTCGGGATCTAAAAAAGCAAAAGCTTGATCTGCGAGCTCTACGAGGTGAGTTTCAATTCCAAGCTCAATAAGATTTTCTGCAACTTCAACCCCAATAAAGCCACCTCCAATGACAACGGCCTTTTTTACGGCCTTGGCATTGAGCTTGGCTTTAATTTTATCCATATCGGGAATCGTTTTGAGAGTCAATAACTCAGCACCTTGCTCTATTTCCATTGGAGGAATAAAAGCTTTTGCCCCAGGAGACAAAATTAATTTGTCATAGCTTTCTTCGTATTCTTCACCAGTTTGCACTTTTTTGACCTTTAAAATCTTTCTGGTCCGATCAATAGAGAGCACATTATTGAAAATACGAACATCGGCATTAAAACGAGCTTTAAAACTCTCTGGTGTTTGCAATAATAGATCATCGCGGTTAGCAATTGTTCCTGACAAATGATAAGGCAGGCCACAGTTGGCAAAGGAGATAAACTCCCCTCGTTCAAAAATAATAATTTCAGCGTTTTCATCTAAGCGTCTCAAGCGCGCTGCTGCAGTTGCTCCACCCGCAACTCCTCCAATGATGCAAACCTTCATATGCCCCTCCATTTAATGCTTTAAAAAAGAATGATATTAAAATTTATTAACATGTTACTCCAAAAAAGTCCCTCACAAAAGAGGGACTTGGGAATTATTTCACGATTTCATGCAGTTTCAAGGCTTTAGGTACAAGCTTCAAAAGACGGTCGAGTGGCAAAGAAGTGGCCGCATCAGACAAAGCTTTTTCGGGCTCAGGATGACACTCTAAAAAGAGGCCATCAGCACCTGCTGCGATCGCAGCGTAGCTCAAAACCTCAACATTCTCTCTCTTTCCTCCAGTGGCAGTCCCCAACGCTCCTGGACGCTGAACAGAATGAGTGGCATCAAAGATCGTCTTTACTCCAAAACTCTTCATAATGGAGAAACTACTCATATCCACAATGAGGTTATTATAGCCAAAACTCGTGCCCCTTTCTGTTAAGAAAATCTGATCTTTGGATAAGAAATTTAAAGACTTCTCAACAATATTTCCTGTTTCTTCAGGAGAAAGAAACTGACCTTTTTTGACATTGAGAATTCGACCGTATTTTTTGGCCGCTTCCGCTCCGGCCACAATCATATCTGTTTGACGACAAAGGAAAGCTGGAATTTGTAAAATATCAACGACTGATGCAACTTGCTCTGCTTGCTCGGGTAGGTGAAAGTCTGTCACGAGCTTAAAACCATATCTTTCTTTAACTTGAGCAAGCCAAGCAAGACCTTGATCAATTCCTGGGCCACGATAAGAATTGATTGAACTGCGATTAGCTTTATCAAAACTTCCTTTGAAATAAAAATCGAGTTGTGAAAAGTAAGGTTTAAAATTTTCATTGAAAAACTCGGCCATCTGCATAACCAAAGCTTCATTTTCCAAAACACAAGGACCGGAAATAAACGCAAGACCCATAATTTGATGCTCCTTAAAAATCTTTTCTAAAGAGCTATCAAATTATGGGTCTTTTGACTATCCCCCAAAAGGAGGATAATTAGTATTTTCCAAATTCATCATCATCTAATGCAATTTCTTTAGAAGGAGCGGCATCATGGTCCCCCCAAGCAGCACCACTACTTGCATTAACAAGTTTCTTTCTTTCCATGCGAGGTAAAGTTTTCACTTCTTTTTTCTCTTCTTTTTTCTTGTGCGCAAAAGCAACAACTTTTTTTACTTCATCACTTTCGGCCAATTTAAATTGGCGAACAAGTTGTTCAAGAGCAACTGACTGACTAGAAAGTTCCTCAGCAATAGAAGCAGACTCTTCCGAAGCTGCAGTATTTTGTTGGGTCACCTGATCAATTTGCGAAATAGCTTTTACGATTTGTGAAATACCATTTGCTTGTTCATCTGAAGCATGAGCAATTTCACCAATCAAATCATTGAGCTTCACTGTTTTAGCAACAATCTCTTTCAAAGATTCTGCAGTTCGTGTCGCAACTTCTGTCCCTGCTTCAACTTTCTTACTGGAATCTTCAATAAGCTCGGTTGTTTCTTTGGCGGCCTTCGCACTTCTTTCGGCCAAGTTTCTCACCTCTTCTGCAACCACAGCAAAGCCTTTACCATATTTGCCGGCCCGAGCCGCTTCGACGGCAGCATTAAGGGCCAAAAGATTAGTTTGAAAAGCAATTTCATCAATGACTTTAATAATTTTAGTAATGCTTTCACTGGAAGTATTAATATCGGCCATGGCATTCATCATCTCTTCCATTTTTTGATTACCTGTTTCTGCCTCATCCTTCGCTTCACCGGCAATACTATTAGCGACTCCTGAATTTTCTGAATTTTGCTTAGTCTGAGCACCAATTTCATTCATCGAAGAAGAAATTTCTTCTAGTGAAGAAGCTTGCTCGGTAGCCCCTTGAGCAATGTTCTGAGCCGCCTGAGAAACCTGATCACTTCCCGACTTAATTTGAGCAACCGAATAGGAAAGCTGAGTCAGTGTTGTATTAATTGAAGTCAAAGAACGATTTAGACTATCTTTCAAAATCGCATAATCGCCTTGGTAATCACCTTGCATTTGAAAACTCACATCCCCCTGAGAAAGCTTTTGAAGTGATGCAACAGCCTCGTTAATAGGCGCTACCATTTTGTCTACAATGTTATTAAAAGCAAGAGCAATAGGTTTAAACTCGGGATGAATGCTTTCTGCTTCAATCCGTTTTTTTAGATCACCAGACTCTGCAGCTTTGGCAAAGTCATTGGTCAAACCAAGAAAATTAGCAATAGTCTTCTGCACATCACGCACAAACAAAACGAGGAATGCAAACGCAATGATGACGATCAACGCTAATACTTTGGCAAGCTGAGTAATAGCACCAACAACTGTTTCTTGTACATCATTGACGTATACACCAGTGCCAATGATATATCCCCATTCTTTAAATAGACGAACATAAGAAATTTTGGGTTCAAGACGATTTTTATCTCCCTTATAGGCCCAAATATAATTCACATAACCAGATGCTTCTGGAGTCTGAGCGCGTTTGGCCATCTCCACAAATAGATAGACTCCATTGGCGTCTTTGATTCCACTTAAATCTTGTCCAATTAGATTTTTGGAAAATGGATGGGCCAACATAACTGGTTTTTGATCATTAACCCAAAGATAGTCTTTGCCCTCTGGACCATAACGAAAAGTCTCAACATCCTCTAACGCTCTTTTCTTAGCTTCTTCTTCAGTGACTTCACCTGCTTTGTATTTTTCATACCACTTCGCCATATCGGAATACGCAAGATCGACAATGTTTTTTACCAAATCTTGCTTTTCATGCGTGATGGCGTCAGTCATTCCCAAATACTGCGCAACAAATGCAGCTCCGGCCAAAAATGTCACCAAGATAATGGCAAAGGCCAGAACCTTTGTTCCAATAAATAAATTTTTTATTGATCTCATGACTCCTCCTTCGGATTTCGTGATAGATGCGATAGTTATCTCAATAAATTTTCTCATAGAACCAAATAAGGGGGGAGTAGGGCTTTCAGGGCAGAAAATGGGGAGCAAAACTCCCCAAATAGCGCCCTAAAATGCTAAAATGACTAATATTTTCCAAACTCGTCTGAATCAAGAGCAATCTCTTTGCCAAAATTATCGGGACCTTGGGCCCATGCACTTTCTTCTTTTTCAAGTGCACTTTTTTTAGAAACCACATAAAGATTTGTTTTCTTCGGAGATATTTTCTTCTCTGAAATATCTTTCTTTAAGACATTCACAGTCTTTGCACTGGCAGGCAATCTGAAAGTTGAAACAAGCGAATTTAGAGAACTTGCTTGACTCGAAAGTTCTTCCGAGGCAGAAGCTGATTCTTCAGCTGTTGCAGTATTTGATTGAGTCACAATACTAATTTGATCAATAGCGGTAACAACCTGAGAAAGGGCCAAAGCCTGCTCATTTGAAGCGGATGCAATTTCAGTAACAATGTCAGTTACCTTAATAGAACCTTCCACAATGCGCTGTAAGGCACTTGCTGTATTTTCTGCAATTTGCGCTCCTGACTGAACCTTGGCTCCAGAATCTTCAATCATCGTCGTAGTCTCTTTAGCTGCTCGGGCCGATCTTTCTGCCAAATTTCGAACCTCTTCGGCCACAACGGCAAAACCCTTACCATGCTTTCCGGCCCTTGCCGCTTCTACGGCCGCATTCAAAGCAAGTAAATTGGTTTGAAAAGCAATCTCATCAATGACTTTAATAATTTTTGAAATGCTGTCACTTGATTCATTGATTTCTTTCATCGCTTGAACCAATTCGTTCATCAAGCGATTTCCTTCTTCGGCTTCTCTTTTTGCCTCTAAACTAATTCCTTTCGCCTGTTCTGCATTTCCTGCATTCTGCTTTGTTTGGCCATCGACTTCATTCATCGATGCAGAAACTTCTTCAAGACTAGAAGCTTGCTCTGTAGCTCCTTGGGATAAAGTTTGACTAGAGCGCGAAACTTGCTCAGAACCACTTTTAACTTCCAAGATTGCTGTATTCACAGAAGCGAGCGCTTCACAAATAGAATCCACAGTACTATTTACTGCCAGCTTTAACTGTTCATTATCACCTCGATAATCACCGATCATTTTCAGAGTGAAATCTTTTTGACTCATCGTTGATAGGATTTTAGAGGCTTCATTAATTGGCTTTAAAATATTTTCAAGCAAAGCATTAATGCCTAAAACAATAGGAACAAACTCGATACTGACCTGCTTTTCATTTGCTCTTTCTCTCAAATTTCCTGCGATTGCAGCTTCCGAAACTTTCTTTATCTCCAAAAGAAAAGAAGCAATACTGTGCATAATATTTTTGCCAATTAAAACAGAAAGCAAAATCGCCAACGCAAGAGCAATCACACTGACAAGCAAAATGATGCCAATCGCCTTTTCATTTGCACTCTGCAGACGAGGGCCAAGTTCATCTTGATCTTTTTTCACAGATAATTTAACATCATCGGCATGCTGCGCAACCACTGGACCAATACGATCAAGAGTGTTTTTAATAACATCATTTCTTTTCAAAATGAGCGCTTCTAGCTTTTTAAATGTCGCCACATAATCGGCTTTCAATTTCACAACCAAAGCAAAGAGCGAACGTCGAACAGGGTTTTGTAAATTCTTATCCAAAATCCCCATGCTTTCATCCATTCTAGAAAACTCTTCTACTGCACGCTGGTAAGAGCTAGGATCATTGCTATCTAAAAACTTAAAAACATAGAGCCGCGCAAGCAAAAGATGTTTTAAAGATAACGACGCATAATATGTCGCAAGATGATCTCCGTCTTCTTTGGCCGTGGTTTGGATCTTGCTCAAAGATCTCTCTGCCTCAACCCCATTCACATTCAAGATATTGTTAACATAATCATTGCGCTCTTTACGCCACTCAACGACTTGCTCAAAAGCTTTTTCATATCCAGCAACTTCTTGATCAATGGCCACAACAATCTTGGCCCGTTCTGGTTTTTGAATTTCCTTTTTAGCTTCAGATAAAAGTGCCTGCATTTTTACAAGATGCTCATCGTACCCTTCTTTATCTTTGTCCAAACCTGAAATAAGAAAATTTTTGACACTCATACGAACCATTAACATATTCGTCTGCAAGAGGGCCGCAAGGTTAGTATCTCGGGCCAATCCTCGATAGTCTTTAAAACCGTCAGATGATTTTTGAATTGCCGCCCAAGAAACAAAAGATATAAGGATGATAAGAAGGGATAAAGATACAAATCCCAGCAAAATTTTTTTTACTAATGTAAGTTTTTTCATTTTTAAGACCTTTTTTGATCAAAACTTCAAATCACGAAGTGCAAAATAATTTTCATAAAGAAGATAAGTGAAGCTGTTTGCAAAATATTACACATAAAAAAATATTTAGACACAGCAGACCATCGGACCATTTTTTCAATAACTTGATTTTTCGCATCATTTTTTTGGTTACTTTTTGCCACCGGCCAAACGCCAATGACCAATCCTAGAGGGGGGTTTGCGGCACTGCATTCCTGACAAAAACTCTTTGGGCCGTGGGCCGATGTTAGAGAAAAGGGGCCTGCCAGAGCGTTGGTCCTATGAAATCATTAAATTAACAGGAAGTGGCCCTCGAGGATTGAGGGTCAGGCGGCCCGCAGTAAGCTTAAAGTCGTCTGGGATCAGTAGGATCAGAAGTAAAAGACAAAACTCATAAACCCTATCCAGGAAGGATAACACAATTTGGCCGGAGTTGCCTAGGTTTATAGATGTCGCGTCTCACACACACACATGGGGAACAATATGTTCCAATTTACCCAAGGAGGCGTAAATGTTTATGGCCATCGCTGTTGAAACTCCCAAACACCCAAAAAACCAAAATGATTACCGTGTCTGGTATCTGGAACTCAATTCCACTAGTGAGGTTATTGGTGTTGGAGTGAAAAGTAAGGATGAGCTCCTACAATCCATTTTTGAGGGACACAAAAAAAATGGGAAATCAGAATGGAGGGCGTTTAAAAAGGGCGCTGAATCCTCTACCCCCATCGAAATGCTTGATTTCATTGGGAAAAACTCTTTTGAAAACACGCATTTTGGAAATCTACCCACTCTTGCTGAATTTCAAGGGACTATTAACACTCTACAGATGAATTTAGAAATGAGATCTATTGCTTAAATTGTATCAGAGCATCACTCTTTAAAATGTTTTCCTAAGGGCCCCAAATGGGGCCTTTTTTTTTGGAGGCGTCATTTATCAGGATGGTAAATGACGCCGAACAACGCAGATGCGACCAGGATGGGAGCATCAGTGAAGGAGGAGCGAAAATAGCGCCTGAAGGAGGCGCAGAAATAGCGCCCGAAGGAGGCGCGGAGCGAGAACTTCTTTCACCTTTACAGCAGCTTTTCTTTTCTCATATAATCCAACGTCTCACTAGATAGAAAAAAGATAGATAACTAAAGCAAGGAGCTCTTTGTATGAAACCTTTTATTGTCGTGCCAGATGGTTTTGATTCCAAATTATTCAACGAACTCAAAAATAACCCAGAACTCGAAGTCTATCCTGAAAAAAAGATGGACCAAGAGAAATTAAAAGAGCTTTTGCCCCGAGTAAACGCTCTCATCATCCGCTCTGCCACGAAAGTAACTAAAGAATACGTTGATATGGCACCGAATCTAAAGCTCGTCATTCGCGCAGGTGAAGGAACAGATAATATTGACAAAAAATACTGTGAAGAAAAAGGCGTAATCGTTGAAAATACTCCTGGCGCAAACTCCAATTCCGTCGCAGAACACGCTATTGCACTTATGTTTACTGCTCTTCGCAAAACAGCTTGGGCCCATGCCTCTACTCAATCAGGCAAATGGGAAAAAGCAAAATTTGAAGGCGCAGAAATCACCGGAAAAACCATTGGCTTTGTTGGTATGGGGAAAATTGCAAAACTCTGCATGAAGCGTCTTTCTGGTTTTGAACCAACAATGTTGTATTACAGAAAATCGATGAAAGAAGAAGCAGGAGTTGATGCAACTCTCGTCAAAAATCTCAATGAAATTTTTGAAAAATGTGACATTATTTCTCTTCACCTTCCCTTGACTCCTGATTCAAAAGGAATGATCAATGCAGACCTTCTCTCTAAGATGAAACCAGGTGCCATTCTCATCAATACTGCCCGCGGTGGAATTGTAAATGAGCAAGATCTTTACAATGTTCTTAAAGAAAGAAAAATTCGTGCTGCAGGATTTGATGTTTTTGCTAACGAACCTCTAGAAGAAAACTCACAATTAAGAGAACTCGATAATATTGTTTTAGCTCCTCACCTCGGAGCTTCGACCGAAGAAGCGCAAATCCGCGTAGGAGAGATGGCCGTCCATCAAATAAGTGAATACTTTCTTGGCAATAAGGTGATAAATGCTGTAAAAGCATAAACGTTGAAGAGGCGACTATATGTCGCCTCTTTTTTTTTGGATGCAGCAAAAGCGACGATAGCCTTTGATGCAAAACAACACAGATGGGAACGACACGAAAAACTTTTTGAGGAGAAAAAATGAAAACTCTTGCTTTAATTGGTGCCCAATGGGGCGATGAAGGAAAAGGAAAAATCACAGATCTTCTAAGCGAAAAAGCTGATATCATTGTTCGCTACCAAGGTGGCAATAATGCTGGCCACACCATCTGGGTAGGAAATAAAAAAACAGTTCTCCACTTTATCCCTTCTGGAATTCTCCACCCTCATACCCTCTCCATTATGGGGCATGGAATGGTCATTGAACCAGAAGCTCTCTGGGCGGAAATGCAAGGCATTGAATCAACGTCCATTAAACTCAGTGATAAAAATTTTCTCATTTCCGATCATGCAACGATCATCACCTCTTACCATAAATTACTTGATGCTTGCCGCGAAAATCAAGGAAGCCTCAAGATTGGCACAACAGGAAAAGGCATTGGCCCTGCTTATGAAGAAAAGATGTCCCGCCGCTCGATAAAAGTTCGCGACCTCCTAGACGCCGAAACACTAAAAAAGAAATTATCTGCCATTTTAGAAGAAAAATCAGTGCTCTTTGAAAAACTCTATCAAGTGAACTTCCCTTCTCGAGAAGAAGAATTAGAGCGCCTCCTTTCTTTTGGAAAAAAGCTCGCCCCCTTTATTGGTGACTCTTTTAGAGCAATTGATCAGGGAATCAGAGATGGCAAAAAAGTATTATACGAAGGCGCACAAGGAATTCTCCTGGATATCGATTATGGAACTTACCCTTATGTGACTTCTTCTAGCACCGCAGTTGCTGGAATTTTTTCAGGAGCAGGAATTCCCTCTGGAGAGCTTGAAGAAGTTTTGGGAATTACCAAAGCCTATACCACGCGTGTTGGCGAAGGACCTTTCCCTACTGAATTAGATAATGATTTAGGTGAATTTATTCGTCAAAAAGGGCATGAATTTGGCGCAACCACAGGAAGAAATCGCCGCTGTGGTTGGCTGGACCTTCCCCTTTTAAAATATTCTGTAAAGTGCTCCAAACTCACTTCAATTGCGCTAACCAAACTCGATATCCTCTGCAATTTAGAAGAATTGAAAGTCTGCACACACTATGAAGTTGATGGAAAAACATTTGATTGTGCCTATCCTTCTCTGGATTTATCCAAAGCAAAACCAATCTACAAAGATTTTACCCCTTTTAAGGATAATTTTTCTGAACCTTTCTCTAAAGAGCTTGAGAATTACCTTTCCTTCATCGAAAATTCTCTAGGTATAAAAATTGGTATTCTTGCTTTTGGACCAGAACGAAAAGAAATACTTTTTAGAAAGGACTATTTTTGATGGAACATGGCCTTGGACAAATGCCCATTGTCGGTTTTTCCTTAATCCTTGCTCTTATTGCAGGGAAGTTAACCAAGCGCCTCCAAATCCCAAAGGTCTCAGGATACATCCTCGTTGGAATTTTACTGGGACCAACTCTTCTCAATATCATCACAGAAGAAGCTGCAGACCAACTTTCAACACTCAATGAACTAGCATTTGGAATTATTCTCTTTAATATTGGTGGAGAATTTAACAAGGCCCTATTTAAAAAAATGACTTCCATCCATCTTAAATACTCATTTGTATTTGGGACTCTAGTTTTTATAACAACTGCACTATTTTGTTTTGCCTTCTCACTTCTGGCTGATTTGACGTGGATTGATCGCATCGTCATATCTAGCTTGCTGGGCGTTGTGGCTACTGCCGCTGCACCTCCAACAAGTATCTTAGTAATGAAGGAGCTAGAAAGTGAAGGTCATCTCACCCAGACAGTCACGATCTTCTTAGCCTTAGGTACCATCATGGCCATTACGGTCTCTCATATTTTCACTCTGGGATTCATTGACCTACATATCTGGACAGGCACTCAAACTCCAATGCTTGAGCAAATTTTGGCCATTATATGGACACTCATTGGTTCTTTGTTACTTGGCTCAATTCTAGGTATTACACTAGGCCATTGGGAACAAAGAGAAAAACATGAAAGTGAAATTTTACTCGGTCTTATTGCCGTTATCATTTTGGGAAGCTTTATCGCCAAAAAGCTAGGACTAGAGCCTCTACTGGTCAGTATGTTTATGGGACTAGCACTTGTTAATTCCTCTGCCACGGGAAAGTTTGTACACCAGCAAGTCAAAAACTCAGGTTCCACAATTTATGCGCTCTTTTTTGTTTTAGCTGGAGCCCATATTAATCTCCGCGAGCAATTTTCAACACTGGGAATTCTTGGATTAGGTTATATCATTTCAAGGACCCTGAGCATGCCGCTTTCAGCAATCCTTAGCTGTCGCTTTATTAAGGACGAAGACAATAGAGTCACTCGCTTTCTGGGGATCTCAACCTTGAGTCATGCGGGTGCAGCTTTGGCAATTGTCATGAAAATCAAAGCTTATCCTGAATCCTCGGCCCAAACGGTTGCCAATGTTGTTCTTTCCTCTATCTTCTTTTTTGAAATACTAGGACCAATCTCCCTGCGTTATGCCATCTTGAAATCAGGAGAAGCAGGACTGGCCAATCGCATCACCTGTGTAGGGCTCAAAGGAACTGTTACCTACCTAGAAATGATTAAAACACTTATGCGCAATCTCAAAATACTCCCATCAATAGAGCAAACGAAAGGGGGATTAAATAGCCTAGGAATTGCGGAATTGGTCAATCACAAAGTCATGGCCGTTAATGAAAAAGCAACCCTCGAAGAAATTTTGCGGTTTATTCTCAATAATGATCTAGTGATTTACCCAGTCGTCGATACTCAATTTAACTACATTGGAATTCTAGACCTCGAAGCGATTGATAATATCAAAAACGACGATATCTTGCGCCGCTTAACTACGGCCGATAAGCTACTATCTTCTAAAATCTCTCTCAAAGAAAATATGCAAATCAATGAAGCATTGGAAATTTTTAATCGCCATGGTCAAGAAGTTTTACCCGTTACCGCCACGGCAGGAAATAAACTCATTGGAACCTTACAATACCGACTCTTACTCAATAAATAACTAATTTTTATTAGCCTCAAGCCATTGCCCATTTCCCTTATAAAAATACACTCGTTTGGTTTTCTTATAAGAAACAGAAACTTCTTGAATTGAGTCCTGATTATAATCCTCAATTTGTACTTTATAATTGCGAAGAACAAAACGCCGAGAAGGTTTTAAATCTTGCTCAACAAAAAAAGATGGCCCCTTATACATGGAAAAGGTTTTAAAACTATTATAGTCAATTGTTAAAAAATAAAGGCGGCCCGTACCTTTAAAATTAAGGTAGTCAGTAAATCCCTCATAATAATAAATGAGAAACAAACGCGACATTCCCGAGATTTGATATATATCCATTTTAAAAACACCGCTTCTTTGTCCTTGAACATCAAAACGATAGGAAAAAATACTTTGATCACCTGTCTTTATTTCTAAACGATCTGTTCCATCTGCCTTATAAAAACTAAAAGACTCTTTGACCTTATCATCATCCACATCAATCATATAATCAGGTGATTTTATCAAATAACGAGACTCCTTCCAGTCATCTTTGTGATTGTCCTTACTCAGTTCCTTTGTAAAAATGTCCCTGAAAAAACGTTCATCTTGGGCCCAAAGCTCAGCACCCAAAAAAAAGCAGGCAAAGAAGAGGAATAGAAATAAATTCTTAAAGCTCATATTTTAATTATAAAGCAAAAATGCTAATATAACAGCGATATTTCCAAGCAATACAAAATAGAATTGAGGTAATGATGAAGTATGTGGTCTTTCACAATGAGGAGTTTCAACTTAGGGACAGCCAAGAGACAGCTGAGCACCAAACTGTTCAACTAAGTGAGCTTGAAGAAATTCCAGTGATGGCCCTCTTCTATGAAACCCTACCTGAGGATGACGAAACAATTGCCAAGGCTCAAAAAAGAACCTCATTCCCTTGGTGTCAAAGGTCTCTCATTGAACTAGACGCCTCCTCAGCAGAACAAGAGATTCTTATCCAAAGAGAAAGAGATCGTTGGATAATGCTCAATACTCTCTCCATTACTGAAAACATCTTTACCATTTGCCAGCATCTCAAAAAAATTTGGCCGAATCAGCGCATTGAATTTTTTGAAGAATTTTGGTTTTTAATTCAATCTCTCTTAGGGACTCAAGAATTGCGCATTATTTTTAATGATGCAGAAACAAAAAACGAAAAAAATATCAGCCTCGTTCATACCGCACTATTTGGGCGCAATATTCCTCAAATCAGCAAAGGCAAAGACTCAGATAAAGTCGTGCTCGATGAATTCCAAAAGTTCTACTCACTCAATACACCTCAAGTTCAAGAGTGGAATGAGCAAAGCAAACAGCTAGTGATCACAGCAGGGATTGACAAAGGACCAGTACTCATTATGGCCCAAACAGAAAAGTTTAGTCCCCTACAACTTGCGATTCTAAAAGCAATCTTCTCTGGTCTGCAAAACTAAAAAGGAAAGCCACTTAGGCTTTCCTTTAATATCTGATCGCAACAAGAAATGTCGTTTCAACTTAGCCAAAACGCCCTAGTTTCTTTCCAGCGAGAACATGAAAGTGAGTGTGAAAAACAGTTTGTCCTGCATCCACGCCCTGATTGGTTACAATACGAAAACCACCTTCATCTAAATTTTGCTCTTGGGCCCATTGGGTTATCCCCTTAAACACATCTTGCAATTGCCCAGACTGAGTTTCGCTCAATTCTGAGATATTGGCCGTATGTTCCTTGTGAACAAAAAGAACATGGATAGGGGCCATGGGCGAAATATCTTTAAAACCAAAAACCTTATCATTTTCAAAAATCTTTTCAGATGGAATTTCTCCAGCAACGATTTTACAAAACAGACAGTCCATTTTTATAACTCCTTTTCGCGCTTTTGTATTTCTTGCTCCAACTTGGACCAATCAGCTTGCAGTTGATTGGTAAAACTAGCCATTTCTTTTTTCAATCGCGTTTTTTGCCGCATATTCAACTTAATGATGCTTTCTAAACGATTTATTAAATTAGAAACTTTGCCCGCAATTTTTCGAGATGTATGATCAAGCATCTCAAAAAGAACTTGCTCGCCTTCTTCAAAAGCCATTTCTTTAATTAAATCCTGATTATTGTCAAAAAACATTTGCGTTAATAGTCTCCCTGCCCCATTTTGATAGCGCATAGTAAAGACCTTAATCTCATTTTTTACAAGCTTGGCGTTAAAAACATAGGAAAAATCCTTAGCCAGTTGTCCCCATAGGGCCTTCATTGTCTCCATTTTCTGGCGAACCTGAACAAGATGGCTCTCGAGTAAAGCCTTTTTTTCTTTTTGTTTTTTCAAAATAGCATTATCAAATGCTCTCTGATGGGGAAAACCCAAAAGAACTGACTCTTGATGTGAAAAGGAAAAATCCTGCATTTTCCAAAAAAGAGAAATAAATAAATTTTCAGCGCCTTCTTTTTCTAAACTTAAGCTGACATGATAACGTCCTTTGAGTAGACGATGCCCCTTTTGAAAATCAAAACGAGAAAACTCAAACAGCCCATTTTTTAAAGCGGCACGCGAACTAATTTGAATTTCTTCACCTTCCAAGTTGTCTTCCGGCAGTGCGGTCAGAGTAAGCACAGCATCTACTGCAAAAGGATAGTTCGTAGCTATATAAAGCCGATCTCCCACTTTTGAAAAAGCAGAAGCAAAACTTAATTCAAAAACCCTGGACTCTAAAGGTATTTGTGCCGTTTTATAAAGCCGCTCATAATCAGCCTGCCCTAATGAATAAGGACGATTAAAATGATGCCATTGCTTCAAATAAAAGAAGCCACCTCCTAAAACAATTAAAACTAAAAGAAAAAATGTAACAATGGAGATGGCCAAAACTTTCATATTGAGCCGACGAGACTTATTCACTTCTTTTGCCAGCTCTTGAGTAAGGTCAGGTGCATTTTCTTTAGGAAGTGGAGCGAAAATAACCTCTTCCACTTCTCTTTCAGGAAAAATCACATCATTTTCTAAAAAATCTTTCGATTTGACTTCAGGAACTGGAGGCATTTTTTCTTCTAGCTCCTTCTGCTCCTCTACAGCTTGCTGCTCTTGCAAAGCCTTTCTAGCGTACTCTTGTTGTCGTTGAATTTCTTGCGCTTTTTCTTCTTCTTGCTGCTTTAGCTTTCTATGATGATTAACCAGCATAGAATAAGAAACCCAAGCTTTCATTCCCTCTTTCCAAAGAGCGGTATCATCCTTTACCTTTCGTGCCTGATATTGTTTTTCAATATCATCCCAAGTAAAGGGTCCCAGATGGGCCTTTTCTTTAAAAATATACCAGACTTTCTTTTCTTTCATTTCTGTCCTATATAATCTTTCTAATTGTATATAATTATTATGATACAAAAGGTTGATAATGAAAAATGTAAAAGCAAATTTACAAGCAAGAAGTCAGCAACGACTAGGATCATTTTTTAAACATACAAGTGAAGAAGTTCAACTACTCCATGCCCCTTCTGATCTAGGAGTCATTCTCAACGGTGGTCGAAATGGCAGCAAATTTGGCCCATTAAGCCTTGAAAATTGCCTCAAGAGCTTTATTCCCCTTAATCCAGCTAAAAGCCTAGCCTCACACCAACTCCTCAACCCGAAGCAGGAATACAAAGATACCGATCTTGAAAATTTGGTCAAGGCACACTGCCATGAGCAGACTACAGAATTAAATGCCCTAAAAGAATTAATGAATACACCATGTTCATTACGCTTACACTTAGGAGGAGGGCATGACCATGCCTACCCTCTGCTCAAAGCAATTGAAAAATCAAAAAAGGATAAAATTCTTTACCTCAATCTCGATGCCCATTTGGATACTCGGACTGATACTTGGAATAATTCTGGCACCCCCTTCCGCCAATTTGCCGAAGAAACTCAAGTTCCTTTTGAACTCGTGCAAGTGGGGACAAATCCCTTTTCGAATGCACAAGAAACATTTTCGTCTTTTAAAAATCCTCTTTCACAAATGAGAATATTTCCCATCCATTTGTTTGAGAACCTGTCAGAGGTCGACAGCTTACTGCACTATTTGCAACTAAAAAAAGACTATTTCATCGTAGTTGGTGTTGATTGTGATATTCTAAGTGGCTCCCAGCTCCCTGCTGTTAGTGCGGCCAATGCCCTAGGTCTCCCCTACAAACAAATTCGCAAGATTTTAGATTTTTATCGCAATCAGATTGAGCAGGAAGAAAAAATCATCGGGTTCTATGAATACAATCCCGTCTACGACGATATGTCCGCCAGTTCAGCCAAAAAAATCGCTTATCTTATTTATGAATCAATTTACGGAAGTCAGATTTAGGGAATAAAAAAAAGCCTATGAAGAATTGGGAGAGACTTCGATAGGCTTTTTTTTGAGAGACAAATGCAGAATACGAAAAATTCCTTTCCCCATATCCTACACACACACACCCGACACTACTGCAATGAGCGTGCCAAAAATTGGCTATCCTTAAACTTTGTCATAACATATATTTTTCAACAAGAAGACGCTTTGTGTCAAGAGCAGGCAGTCATTATTATGACAAACAACCCTAAAAACATAGTCAAAAACTTGACGAAATTAAGAAAAAAAACAAAACAGCAAAAATTATTTTCCGTATTTTCATTTTTTCCATAAGACTGTAAAATTACTTACGTTTGATCATTATGTGTTCAAGTAGTTTTCTAATATCCATGGAAAAGGAGATTTTATGTTAAAAAAACTAGCACTATCGTTGTCTGTATTACTAACTCTTATGCTTGCCGGATGTGGCTCTAACGCGAAAAAAGCTGATGATGCAGCTCTTAGCGCTGCCGATGCTATGCCACAATCAGCTTTTGAAGTGAATAGCGATTCTGATTCTATGACTGCAGGATCTCTTCAAACTGTTCATTTTGCATTTAACTCATCAGCTCTTTCTGATGATACAAGAAATGCATTGGATGCCAATGTTGGCTTCCTTTCAGAAAATGCAAATGTTCAAATTCAAGTTGAAGGCCACTGTGATGAAAGAGGAAGTATTCAATACAACCTCGCGCTTGGAGAAAGAAGAGCAAAAGCTGTTCGCGATTATCTTATCGCTAAAGGTATTCCTGCCGAAAGAATTACAACTGTTTCTTTTGGAAAAGAAAAACCTCTTGGCTTTGGACATGACGAAATGGCTTGGGGAAAAAACCGCCGTGCTAACTTTGTAATTACTGCGCTATAAAATAATATTAAGGGGGAGCTCACAAGGCTCCCCTTTTTAATTTTGCGATTAAATCTATGAAAAACCTACTACTCTCATTTTTACTAATTTTTCTATTTTCATGTGGACTTGCCACTATTAGACCAAAAGAAGAAATGAGTCTTGCGGCTGCTGCTTTTCTTGCCGCCAAAGAGGTCAATGCCGCGAGCATGGCCCCAACTCTCTACCGCAAAGCTGAAACCTATTTGCTCAAAGCAAAATCATCGTACCGAAAAAAATACTTCAATAAAGCCAAACAATATGCCATTTTGTGTCGCAAGTTTTCTGAAAAAGCTGAATTTACGGCAATCCGCAAAGCAGCAATGGAACAATAAATAATATTTTTACTCTTCTTAATAAATAATGGGGTTCACAATGAAGCTTCAGATTAGTTTAATTCTCTTTTCTCTTACTTTTCTTCTTTCTTCCTGCTTTAAAACAGCAGAACAAATTGAGCGCGACAAAAAAATTGATCAAGTCATCATCCAGATGAGTGACTCCCAAAGTCTAATCTCTGAGATGACAATCAAAACTCAAGATTTACAAACAAAAATTGATAGTATGAAAGGAGAATTGGAAGAGAAAGGCCACAGCTTGGCCCAAACGCAAGAACAATCTCTTGCCCAAATTCAAGAAGATATCAGTGCTATAAAAAACCAAGTTGAGGCTTTAAAAAAGGAACAAGAGCAATTTAAACAAGAACTTGCTCAAATCAGAGTCGAACAAAAAAATCTCAATACCTTTACTAAAAAAGTTAATAATATCGTTGATAGACAAGTTCAGCAAAAAACAGAAAACAAGAAAAAAGCGATCTCTGAAGCACTTTTACTCATCGACAAGAAGAAATACAAAGCTGCAGAAGAAGAGCTTGGCCTTCTCCTAAACGACCAGAAGCTATCAAATGCGGAAAAAAATAAAGTTTACCACGGACTTGGACTCATCCAACTTCGAACAGGAAAGGCGCAAGATGCAATTGTTTACTTTAGCAAGATCTATACTCGCTGGCCAAAATCATCGCTGGCAGCCTCTTCAATTTTTCATATCGGAAAATGTTTACAAGCGTTGCAACAGCAAGATGAAGCTCTTGCTTCCTTTGAGGAAACTCTTCAAAAATATCCTCAAAGCTCTTTTGCCAAAAAAGCAAAGAATGAAATCGACAAACTTAAGCGACAATAGTAGAAGCAGACTATGATTGTTTTAGGAATTGAAACCAGTTGTGATGATACCTCTATTGCTCTGATAAAAAAAAATGAGACTGATGGAATGCCTCCTCAAGTTTTGGCCCACCAGTCCTTTTCTCAAGAGACAATTTTGCAAGAATGGGGAGGCGTTGTCCCAGAAATTGCTGCGCGCAACCACCTCCTAAAGCTAGTTCCCCTACTCAAAGAAACATTTAAAAAAGCAAATCTCAAACCCAATGAAGTTGACCTTATTGGAGTCACGACTCATCCTGGACTGATGGGACCTCTTTTAACTGGTATGAATGCGGCCAAAAGTATTGCCCTTCTCAATCAAAAACCGATGCTTCCCGTAAATCACCTCTATGCTCACTTAGAGGCGATCTTCCTCCATGAGGAAATCAGCTACCCCTATCTAGGACTACTTGTCAGTGGTGGTCACAGTATTTATTTTCTCGTCCATAATCATAAACATTTTGAAGTATTGGGCTCAACCATTGACGATGCGGCCGGTGAAGCCTTTGACAAAGGCGGAAAACTACTTGGTCTTGGTTACCCTGCGGGACGAATTATCGATGATTTGGCCAAAGAAGGTGATTCCAATAAATATAGCTTTCCCATTGGTCTTAAGCATGACAAAAATCCCATGCTTAGCTATTCTGGCGTAAAAACAGCATTGCGCGTTTTTGTCGATAAAAATCCCCAAGTTAAAGAAGATGCCCAAAACTATATTCTAAAAAAAGCAGAAGCAAGCCAGCTCTTAAAAGACACCTGTGCCTCTTATCAAGAAGCGATTATCAGCGCCCTGCTTTTAAAGCTAAAGCGAGCTGAAGAAAAAGTCGGCAAAAAGCTACCGCTGGTCGTGGGAGGAGGAGTTGCCTGCAATAGTGGCCTTCGCAAAAAACTACAAGACAATCATCATGATGTTCACTTTGTGCCTCCACGCTTTTGCACAGACAATGGAGCGATGATCGCCAATTATGCTCTTCGCCACTGTGAAGATGCGACTGCTTTTCCAGAATGCCTATCGCTCGATGCCAAAAATCGCTTCCTCGATAAAAAGAAGCTCAACCAAGAGAGAAGCATTTGAAAGCACCCAAGGCCGATAAATCATTAGGACAGCACTATCTAAAAGATAAGAAAGTTATCAATGGAATCTGTGCTGATTTTGCAGAAGACTCTCATAGTATTATTGAAGTGGGTCCAGGACCAGGTGCCATTAGTCGAGGACTCGCCGCTTTAAGCAAAGATTACTGGGTCGTTGAAAAAGATGAGCGCTTTCCCCCTCTTCTCTCTGAATTTATTCCAACAGAGAAAATCGTCCTCACCGACGCCTTGAGTATTAAATGGGATCATTTTATTGCAGAAAATAAGCTCTCCTCTCCCGTTTGGCTAGCATCTAATTTGCCTTACAATATCAGCTCCGTTCTTTTCATCTCCTTTGTCTATTCAGAGAAGATTGATTTTATGACTCTGATGTTTCAAAAAGAAGTGGGCGAAAAAATTGTCGACCACCCTCACGAAAAAGATGATATGAATTCGCTCAAAGCTTTTGGGCAGGCATTTTTTGAAACTAAAACACTTTTTAAAGTACTCCCTGGGGCTTTTAATCCTCCCCCCAAGGTGGACTCAATTGTCATTTCTCTAAAGAGAAGGGAAAAATCTCTTATTGATAGCTCAGAAAAGAAACAATACGAGTCCTTTTTACGCTTGCTCTTTTCGCAAAAGAGAAAGCAAATGGGAAATGTCCTCAAAAGCAAAATTCCGGCCGAAAAACTTATGCCGAGCTTGCAAGAAAGTGGAATTTCCCCCACTATAAGGGCCGAGCGTTTAAAACTAGAAGAAGTTGTTCTTCTCTATAATAAGCTCAAAATGTTTGCGGAGTTTTTTTAATGGAAGGAATTAAAATAATAGCAAAAAACAAAAGGGCCAGTTACGAATATCAGCTACTAGAGCAAATAGAAGCTGGAATGGTTCTTCAAGGTACAGAAGTAAAATCTCTTCGTGCTGGAAAAGTTATTTTAGCGGACTCTTATGTCAGCATTCAAGGCAGTGCCGGCAAAAAAGAAGCTTTCATTTACAACCTAAAAATTCCCCCCTATGAATTTGGCACCTATGATAATCATGCAGAGACAAGAACCCGCAAACTTTTGCTCAATCGCGAAGAAATCGATAAATGCGAAAGGGCCATTCGCGAAAAGGGCCTAACCATTGTCGCCACCAGTATCTATTTTAAAAAATCCAGAATTAAACTCCAATTGGCCCTGGCCCGTGGGAAAAAATTACACGATAAGCGCGAATCCATGAAGGAAAAGGATGTAAAAAAGAAACTACAAAGAAAAGATTATGAGTAATTATTCACAAATCACTTCTTTTGTGGTCTAAAGCCCTCATGGAACTTAACAAAGAAAACAACATTGTCCGGATCTTCCCTTTTGCGCATGGCAACACGACTCTTTTTTACGAAAGAGAAGCCTATGAAATGGTTCCTCTTCTTTTAAGAATTGCCCGCCAAACAAAGCAAAAGCTCAATGTCCATTATGCCCAACTTTCCTTCTTCAAAGGTCAAAAAAGTCGCTGCGACAAAATTCAGGAAAATATTAACGAAGAAGTGGCCGTTTGGAGTGAAAAGATGAGAAAACTGGGACTGACCCCTATTTCTCTTCTCAAAGTAAAAATTCCTGGAGAACTCAAAGACTATTACTGGGAATTTCCTTCTGATAGACTCGACGTCTTTTAACTAAAGCAAGAACTACCATCCTTTATTATTTTGAAATCTTCTCTATCGCGATGACAAGCTCAGCTGGACGAGTGGCGATACTGAAACTGAAGTCTCTGGAAGTGGGTCTAAGTTTGGTATTGGAGGAAAAATTTTTAATCAACTCAGCCTCAATCTTGAAACTAATCGACTCAAGTATACTGATAAAAATGGAACAAGCGTCAATGAATTTATGGACCTGATATTTATCTCTTTCAGTTGGTCCTACTAAGCAGCATTTGAGTATCCTAATCCGATATTAAGTTTTCTTAGGAAAAAATGTAGCCATTGCAAAAAAAGCTTAAAGCTCAGAAGATTAAAGACGAAACAAACCTGTCTTCGTGTAATTCATTGTTTTATTAGCAATGTGATAAGAGTTTAAACCTTAAATTTAAGGATGAGTAAATGGAAACAAAACTAAAAGAACTGACCCAAAGACTCTATGATGATGGAGTCAAAAATGGAGAGAGTAAGGCTCAAGAAATTGTCAAACAAGCTGAGGAGAAAAAAGCAAAAATGATTGCTGATGCAAAATTTGAAGCAGAACAATTGATCCTGCATGCCAAGAAGGAAGCAGAAGCTCTTCGCAACAAGACGGAAGCCGAAATCAAACTTAGTTCTCAGCAGAGTATCAATGAGTTGAAAAACCAAATCACGCATCTTATCAGCTCAGCAATTTCAACTGATATCAAGACGACTCTTAATGATAAAGAATTCTTCCAAAAAGTTATCTTGGCCGTCGTTGAACACTGGTTCAAAAAATCTGGTGAAGACTTCAATATGACAATGCAAATCAGCCAAGAAGGTGGCGAAGAACTTAAAAAAGTTTTAGAGCAAAAATGCACTGAAAAGCTGAAGCAAGGTCTTGAATATGAATTGAAGAATAAAAAAGGAATGGGATTTTCAGTATCTCCCAAAGACAACTCCTTTATTCTTGATTTTTCTCCAGAAAGCTTTGCCGCTTTCTTTGAGGATTATCTCAGAATTGCCACCAAGGAATTACTCTTCAAATAATGATTCCCAAAAAGGAATAAGATGAATTACTACTATCTCGTTACTTCACTGGAAGATGTTAGCTTGGAAACAGAGAAGATCAACATGAGATCGCAAGAACTCATTGAATTGTTTCCCTCGGAATTAAGCAAAAAGGACTGGGAGCTTTTTAAGGCTTTCCTTTATCAATTTGATAATAAGAATCTCATTGCTTGTCTTGAGAAAAAAGAGGACTTCGATCCTCGCGGCAATTTCTCTAAAGAGGCGTTGGAAGAAGAAATAAAAACGCCCCTCGCCCTTCCTAAATATATGATCGAATTCTTAGAAAATCTCAAAAGAGATCAAAGAGAATTCCCTCACCTATCTTTGGAAAATGAGTTAACAATTTTCTATTTTGATTATCTTCAATCGTTTTCTTCTCCCTTCATCAAACGCTATATCTCTTTCGAATACAACTTAAGAAATGTTCTCGCGGCTCTCAATAGCAAAAAATTTGAAAAAGATATTGAGCGCAATATTTTGATGCTAAAAGGAGAAGAATCAGAGCTGCTCATTCAAAATAGTAGTTCTGATTTTGGGTTGTCTCGCCACTATCCTTGGTTAAGTGAAATCATTCAAGCTTACCAAGATCTGGATGTTTTGGACTTAGAGAAAAAACTCTGCGAAATCCGTTTGCAAGAAATTGAGGATATTCTGAAGTTTGACTATTTTAGCATTGATCGCTTATTAGGGCATTGGTGGAAACTCTCAATTGTTGAGCGCTATATCGACCTAACTCCCGAAAAAGGAGAAGAAAACTTCTCTCATATCGTAGATGAATTAGCGTCAGAAGAACATGTTTTGAAAAATTTTGAAGAAGAAAAATAAAGGGGATCTTCATGGATCAAAAAAGAATTGGAAAAGTACATGCTATTGTTTCTAACCTCGTCCAGGTAGATATTGATGCACCTGTGATCAACAGAGAAATCTGCTACATTGAGGAGCCAACTGAAAAAAGAAAATTAATGGCAGAAGTTATTAAAGTTCAATCTGGACGCTGCTATGTACAGGTTTACGAAAGTACGCGCGGCTTAAAAGTCGGTTGCCCTGTAGAGTTTACAGCTGAACTTCTACAAGTTGATCTTGCTCCAGGACTTCTTTCCCGCAATCTCGATGGGCTGCAAAATGACCTCGACCAATTTGAAGGAACTTTTCTTCAAAGAGGTGTTTACAACACACCTATCAACTTCGAAGCTGAATTTGACTTTGAAGTCAGCAAAAAGGTCGGCGACGAAGTTCGTGCTGGCGATTGGCTAGGACACGTCAAAGAAAACTGGATGGATCATAAGATTATGGTTCCCTTTAATCTTGAAGGCACCTATCGCATTACCGAAATCAAACACGGAAAATATAAAGTAAAAGATACGATTGCTGTTTTGGAAAATATCCAAACCAAAGAGACAGTGAATGTATCCATGCACCAAAAATGGCCAATTTATCAGCCAATTAAAGCCTACAAAGAAAAAACGGCCATTTTTAAGCCTTTGACAACTGGTATTCGTGCGATTGATACCCTTAATCCGATGATGGAAGGTGGATCAGGCTTTATTCCTGGACCTTTTGGTTGCGGCAAAACCGTGCTGCAACACAATATTTCACAACATGCAGAAGCCGATATTATCATCATCGCAGCCTGTGGAGAGAGAGCAAATGAGGTGGTGGAAATTTTCACCGAATTCCCTGAGCTCAAAGACCCTAGATCTGGCCGCTCTTTGATGGAAAGAACAATCATCATTTGTAATACCTCTAATATGCCTGTGGCAGCTCGTGAAGCTTCTGTTTATACCGCAATGACCATTGGGGAATACTATAGGCAAATGGGACTCAAAGTTCTCCTTTTGGCCGACTCGACATCTCGTTGGGCCCAAGCTCTTCGTGAGATCTCCAATAAAATGGAAGAGCTACCAGGACCTGATGCCTTCCCTATGGACTTAACGGCCATCATTTCATCATTTTATGCTCGAGCTGGTTATGTAAAATTAAACAATGAAGACCCTGCCTCAATTACCTTCATTGGAACAGTTTCTCCGGCCGGTGGTAACTTAAAAGAGCCAGTAACGGAAGCAACTAAAAAAGCAGCTCGCTGTTTCTATGCCCTTTCACAAGCTCGTGCCGATAGTAAACGCTATCCTGCGATTGACCCCGTCGATAGTTACTCTAAATACCTTGAGTACGCCGAAGTTCAAGAGTACATGAAAAAGGAAATTGGAGAAGACTGGATTGATAAAGTGCTAGAAGTTAAAGATATGCTCTTGCGCGGAAAAGAAACCAAAGAGCAAATTAATATTTTGGGAGACGACTCCGTTCCAATAGAGCACCATGATACCTTTTGGAAAGCAGAGCTCGTTGACTTTATTATTCTTCAGCAAGACGCCTTTGATGAGATTGATGCCGACACTCCAATGGAACGTCAAAAGTATATGCTCGATCTCATTCTTGATATCTGCCATACTAAATTCAAATTCGATAAATTTGAAGAAGTACAAGACTACTTTAAAAACATGATCAACCTCTTAAAGCAAATGAACTACTCCGAATTCCAATCTGAAAAATTCAAAGAATACGAAAGGAATCTAGGAGCGCACATTGCTCAAAGAAGAAGTGAGGTGGCATAATGCAAACATCAAAAGACAATAAAGCTTTTCAAAAAGTTTTTACTAAATTGACCAATATTACAAAAGCAACCTGTACTGTAACAGCAGAGGGTGTGGGCAATGAAGAAATGGCGGTGGTCGATGGCCGCCCTGCTCAAGTTGTGAAAATTTTCGGAGACCAAGTGACTCTTCAAATTTTCCAAGGAACCAATGGTATTGCCACCAACTCTGAAGTTATCTTTACTGGCAAACCTCCTCAATTAAAAGTTGGAGATGATCTCATTGGACGCTTTTTCAATGCCTATGGCGATCCCATTGACAATGGCCCTGAGCTAACAGGGAAGGCAATCGATATTGGTGGTCCAACAGTAAATCCTGTGCGTAGAAAACAACCTTCAGAGCTAATCGCCACAGGAATTGCAGGTATTGACCTTAACAATACTCTGGTCTCCGGTCAAAAAATTCCGTTTTTTGCAGACCCTGACCAACCTTTCAACCAAGTACTTGCCGACGTTGCCTTGAGAGCACAAGTTGATCGCATTATCCTTGGCGGTATGGGAATGCTTTTGGATGACTTCCTCTTCTACAAAAGACTATTTGAAGAAGCTGGCGCCATGGACAAAATTATCTGTTTTATGAATACAACAGAAGATGCCCCGGTTGAACGTCTCCTCATTCCTGATATGGCCCTAACAGCAGCAGAATACTTTGCAGTAGAGAAGAATGAAAAAGTACTCGTTCTTCTTACGGATATGACTCTCTATTGCGATGCTCTTTCTATCGTAAGTAACCGTATGGATCAAATTCCAACGAAAGACTTTATGCCTGGTTCACTTTATTCTGACTTGGCAAAGCTATACGAAAAAGCAGCACAATTCCCTACTGGAGGCTCCATTACCATTCTTGCGGTAACTACTCTTTCTGGTGGTGATATTACTCACGCCATTCCAGATAACACTGGTTATATTACCGAAGGGCAATTGTTCTTGCGTCGCGATACCGATGTTTCTAAAACAATTGTCGACCCCTTCCGTTCTCTTTCTCGTTTGAAGCAATTGGTGATTGGTAAGAAAACAAGAGAAGATCATCCTCAAGTTATGAATGCTTGTATTCGTCTCTTCTCCGATGCTGCCAATGCGAAAACCAAATTGGAAAACGGTTTTGACCTTACCGATTATGACAAGCGTACTTTGAACTTCGCCAAGGAATACTCCAAAGATATTTTGGCCACAGATATCAATATTGACACCACCGAGATGCTTGATCGCTGCTGGCGCCAATATGCTGCTCACTTTGAAAAGCACGAGCTTGGTATTAAGCAAGATTTGATTGATAAATACTGGAAAAACTAGTTGGAGTATAAATGAAGTTTCAATTTAATAAAACCGAACTTCAGGGATTAAGAAAGCAGCTCAAAATCAGAGTTGCGGCTCTTCCGACTCTTAAAAATAAAGAGTCGGCCCTAAGAGCGGAAATTAAGAAATATAAAAAACAGCTAAAGGCAATTCTCAATGAGTTGAATACTGCTGTCGAAGAGATCAAAAAGATCAAAAGATTATATTCTGAATTTCCTCTCGACTTGGTTGAACTTAAGGATATCGAAATTCTGCCAAAAAAAATTGCGGGTGTTAAAATCCCTATCTTCCAAAAAGTTATTTTGGAGACAAGGGACTTTAGCCTCTTTGGTTCCCCCTCTTGGTTTTTAAAAGGAGTCACGATCCTGCAAAAAATTATTGAGCTAGAAATTCGATTAAAAATTGAAGAAATTGTTGTTGAAATTCTCGAACTTGCAAGAAAGAAAACAACTCAAAAAGTAAACCTCTATGAAAAGGTTCAAATTCCCGCCTACGAAGACGCTATTTTGAAAATTAAGCGCTATCTTGAAGATGTGGAAAACCTCGACAAAGCAGGTTCTAAAATCGTTAAAAAAAGGTTGGCCGAGCTATGATTACTAAAATGTTGCGACTCCACCTTTTGTCGCATAAAGATGAAGTCAAAAGTTTACTGAATTCACTTCAAGACTTAGGTTTAGTTCATCTTGATGCGCGAGAGCTTCATGAAGAAGATCTTAAAGGTGAAGAGCATAATCAATTGCGCACAATGCTTCAAAAGGTAAATCAAGAAAAAGCACAACTTAAAAGTGCTCAGTCTTTTCTTGGATTTTTTGCCAAAACTATTGTGACAGAAAGCAAATCATATTCAGGGACTATTGCGGAGCTGCTGGAAGAATTCTCTGTCCTTCTGACTAAAAAGCAAGAGCTTAAAACAGCGCTCGATAAATTGAAAAAAGAAGAACAAAAACTTCTTCCTTGGGGAGACTTTGAGCCTAAGATCGTGCAAAAAATTAGAAATGCAGGACTCAATATTCGTCTTTTTATTTGCACTCTAAAACAAAAAGAAGAACTTGTTGCCCATAGTATTCCCCATCAAGTGATCAGCACCCAGGGAAAAACTTGTTTTGTGGCAACCTTAGGCGATTGGCAAGCGGAATTCACACCTGGTGAAGAGTTTAGCCTTCCTCTACTATCCTTGGATAACGTGCAAGAAGAGCGCGATAATAAAGAAAAAGATTTGCTCGCTCTCAATCAAAAAATTGATCTTTTTGCACAATATTCAAACTGGGTAAAAGCTCAAATGCTCAAAGAGCAAGAAAAACTAGAACTCGCTCAAGCAGAGACCTATTTACATGAAACTCAAACCATTATGAGTATCAGTGCCTGGCTTCCTCTGCGCCAAAAAGATGTTGTCGAAGATCACTTAAAAAAGCAGGCTGGAATCGCTTTTTATATTGAGGATGGGATTGGAGAAGCTAATAGTTTGGATGTTCCTGTTCAATTAAAAAACAATATTTTTTCCAAGCTATTTGAGCCAATTACGGGTCTCTTCTCATTACCGGCCTATCATGAATTTGATTTGACACCTTTCTTTGCCCCCTTCTTTGCAATGTTTTTCGGACTTTGCTTAGGTGATGCGGGCTACGGTTTGATCTTTTTAAGTATTCTAACCTTTGCCTTTTTCAAATTCAAAAAAGCAAGGGCCCCTATCGTCTTGGGTATGATCCTCAATCTCTGTGTTATTTTCTGGGGAATCATCACCGGAACGACTTTTGGTATGAACTTGTTCGAAATCAAAATTCCCATTCTATCAGATATGGCCCTATTGAAATCTGACCATGTATTTTATCTGGCCCTACTCATTGGACTTTTCCAAATTTTCTTTGGAATGATTATTCAAGTGATTGGAAAAATGGTTCGCGGTGGAGTGATGGCCGGTCTTTCAACTGTGGGTTGGATTATTTTAATTTTCTTTCTAACAGTTATGTATCTTGCAGGACAAAATCCAACAGGCGATTTTACCATGGGAATTGCAGTTATTGATTTCTGTAAATCTGTTCCAACCATGATGAATCAAATTGGAAGCATTATCGGTGTGGCCCTGATCCTCTTTTTTAATGACTTAAAGGTGAATATCTTTTTGCGCATTGGAAAAGGGCTCTGGGAACTCTACGGCATTACTGGAGTCGTAGGAGATTTACTCTCATACATCCGACTTTTCGCTCTTGGTGTGTCGTCGGCCATTTTGGGGACTGTGATTAATTCAATTGCCATGAAAATGTTAGATATTCCTGTCCCTGTACTGGCACAGATCATCTTTGTCCTCTTTTTAGTAGTTGGACATATTGGCAATATGCTGCTGGCGGCTCTGGGCTCTTTTGTCCATCCCCTACGTTTGACTTTTGTAGAATTTTATAAAAATGCAGGATTTGAAGGCGGAGGGAAGCCTTTTAAACCGCTACAAAAATACAGTAAAACATAAATAGAAAAAACGAATTAACAAAAAAAAGGAGATTTTATGGGAATGACATTAGCTTTTATTGGAATTGGTATTATGGTTGGACTCGCAGGTTGTGGTAGTGCTATTGGTACAGCAATTGGCGGAAGTGCCACGCTTGGTGCTTTAAAGAAAAAAGAAGATGGCTTTGGTAGCTTCATGGTTCTTTCTGCTCTTCCTGGAACACAAGGTCTTTATGGCTTTGGTGGTTTCTTTATTTTGATGGGTAAATTGACTCCAGAACTAACAATGTTCCAAGGGGCGGCCATTTTAGGTGCAGGTATTGCTCTTGGTCTTGCTGGTCTTATTTCTGCCATCCAACAAGGAAAAGTTTGTGCCAATGCGATTTCTGCCATTGCTGCAGGACAAGATGCTTTTGGTAAAGGTATGATCCTCGCCGTTTTTCCTGAGCTTTATGCGATTGTGGCTTTCGCTGCGACCTTCCTTATTGGCGCACTACTCTAGTTCTTCAAGAAAAAGACAATAAAAAGAAACCCCTGCTCAACGAGCAGGGGTTTTTATTTTAATCATCTAAACATTTATTTATACCCACATCTAGGATAACGAAATATATTTGGTTATTTCAGAAAGAAGCGCCTGTTTACGAATTGGCTTAGCAACATGCCCATCAAAACCAGCATCAAAACAGAGTTGAATATCTTCGTCATAGGCATGGGCCGAAAAAGCAATGATCTTCTTTGGATTTTCTTGAGCAATCTTTTCTTGCTCTCGAATTCTTTTGCAAGCGGTCAAGCCATCAAGTACAGGCATTTGCAGATCCAATAAAATTAAGTCATAAACATTGTGCTCAATTTTATCCAAAGCCTCTTTCCCATTGACTGCTAAGTCCAAAGAGACATTTTCATCGCGCAAGAAGACCTTCACCAGCTCTCTATTATCAATATCATCATCGACATACAAAATACGACCTTGCAAGCGACGGGCCGGAATATCTGTTTCTTTTTCAACATCAACGAGGAACTCATCACTTGGCTCACTGACTGGAATATAAAAACTAAAGACACATCCATGATTAGCAGAGGTTTGTACAAGAATCTCTCCACTCATGTGATCAAGTAATTTTTTAGTTAAGAAAAGTCCTAGTGCAGATCCCTTATACTTACAAGTCATGACTGAGTGAAAGTAGTCTTTTTCTGTATCATTAAAAAGATCTAAGAACAGCTTCTTCTCATCATCACATATTCCAACTCCAGAATCCTGAACTTCAAAATACAGACGATCTTTCACCATAAAAAGACGAATTTCGATAATTCCCTTTTCAGAAAAGTTTATACAATTAGAAAGAACACTGATAATAATTTGTCTTAAATGACGAGAGTCTTCCCAAATGACATCTGGTACTTCTTGGCTAACTTTTAAGAAGAACTCTAATTCTCTTCCCTCTAATAGGATCGATGAATGAGATAAAATCTCATCTAAAAACCCCCGTATAGAGATTACTTCCTTTTTGCTAATTAAAACATCACTTTCCAAATTGGAAACATTGAGAATGGATTCAACCGTATTTTGAAAGTAACTCTGGGCTCGCAATAAGCGACCTGAATATAGAGGTGCTTTTCCATTATGTTCTCTTTTATATTCAGAAATTAGTTCTTCCGTAAAACCAAGCATGGCATTCAAAGGCGTTCGCAGCTCATGGCCCATTTGCAATAAAAAAATCGTTTTGGCCCTATTGGCAATTTCCACTTTCTGGCGATTTTCTTCAATTTCTTTGGTTTGCTTCGTAACCTCTCTTCGAAGCAAAATTGCAAATAAAGCAGCAAGAAAAAATAGACCTAAAACAACTAGTGCTATCTTTTGATAATACAAATTTTCGCGAAAACGCACATCCAGCCTTCGCTTCAACCAGCGCTCAATAGATAAAAAATAAGGTGATCCTTTATTTTTCTTCCATTCTTTTAGTGTCGAATTGATGATACTCAACACCTCTTGCTGCTTTGATTTTTTACTTTGGGCAAAATAAATTGAAAATGGATTAAAGACAACTCCTGAAGATTTTAGGCCATAAAGATGAGCTTCTGCATTCCCAACAGAGCTATTAATGACACCAGCATCAACAATACCTGTTCTAATTGCTTCTAAGACCTGAGGATAGTCTGCAAACTCCTGAAAGTAGCATTCAAGATTAAAAGAATCCACCATCGTCTTAAAGGCTGAAGCATTAAAGTCTTTTCTCATTACTGCGATTGTTTTCTTCTGCAATTCAAGTAAGCTCGATACATCTGCAGAATTTCGAACATAAACCTCACCCCAGACAAGCAGAGAATCTTCTTCTGCATAATCGAGAAAAGCTTTACGCTCTTTGGTCATGGCCGCACTCGTAATTAAATCAATTTCGCCTTTTTGGGCCCTTTCCAGTCCCTCGGCCCAAGATCCAAATACATATTCTATTTTCCAGTGATTTTCTTTGGCCATAATTTCAAGCCAATCGGGAAAGACCCCTTTAATGACATCATTGGCGTCTTTATAGATTGATGGATAATAGTTAAAAGCTGCGACCCGAATAATTTTATCAGTTGCCCAAAGGTTTCCTGCGCAAAAAAGTCCAACGCAAAGAATAGAGAAAAAGAGTCTATAATTTTGAAAAATATTCATCCAAACAACCTTAGCCTAGCTTTAACACCGCTGAAAGAGGAAATTTGTGCAGATATCCGATACAACTACTCCGAGGACAAATAATCATCGCCAAAGCTCAATTTCAGCCACAAAAGAAGCAAATCTTTCAAACAAATAACCACCTGATTTTACATACCTTCTTTTTATAAAATCAGCGACTTAACTTTTCTTAATTAGACAAGCTGACACTGACTTAATACTTTTTTTAAAAAAAAGTGCTCAAGGTATCTTTACATATTACGAAATGATAATATAATTATATCATAAAACATCTCATGGAGGTTATATATGTTTAAACAAAAACTCGCAGAACTGGCCACAAACTATCCAAAGACCATTATCACTGCAAGCATCCTTATTACTATTGCCTTTCTTTTTGCCTTTCCTCACATCAAAACAGATACTGATCCCGTTCACATGCTTCCCCAGAATAATCCTGCGGTAGTGCTGCATAATCAGATGAAGGAAACATTTAACATCCACGATTATGTTGTTCTCGCCATTCACGATAAAGAAGAGAAAAATCTCTTCACTCAAGATGGACTAACCAAAATTACAAATATCACAAACGATATTCTTCAAATTCGCTCCAAAGATAAAAACGATCCACATATCATCGTTTATAAGGACATTCTCTCAATCTCTACAATTGATGATATTTTTCAAAATAATAAGGGGGAGCTACTTATTCGCCCTCTTATGCCCCAAGCTCCCCAAAGCGAAAATGAGGCAAAGAAAATTTATGAAAAAGTGAACCTCAATCCCATCTTAGCCGGAAAACTATTTTCAAGAGATGGAAGCCTCATTGGAATCTTTGTTCCTCTCGAAAAAGGGAAAAAGGACCAAAGCTATTACCTCGGCGAAAAAATGAAAAAGATTGCCGACAAATATCTCTCAGATAAAGAAGAATACTTTTTGGGGGGACTCCCCATGGCCGAATCAACCTTTGGCAACGAAATGTTTGTGCAGATGGCAGTATACGCCCCAATGGCCGGCTTAGTTATTTTTCTTCTCATGCTTTTCTTCTTTAAGAGCTTTAAAATTGTCATTGCGCCAATGGTGCTAGGAGGCATGACTGTAATCTGGTCAATGGGATCCCTCATCTATAGTGGCAACACTATTCACATTATGAGCTCCATGATTCCCATTTTTCTCCTCCCTATTGCGGTCCTTAACTCTATTCATATTCTCAGTGAGCTCGCTCTGACATTGAAAGAAAGTAGTTCACGCAAAGAAGCCATTGTCTCGACGATGAAAAAACTTTTCATACCGATGTTTTATACCAGCCTAACAACAATTGTTGGCTTTGCTTCACTTGCAACAACAGGAATTCCTCCTGTTATTGTATTCGGTATTACCATTGCATTTGGGGTATTCCTTGCATGGCTTCTCTCCCAATTACTTATTCCAGCCTATGCTATGATCGTATCAGCTGAGGCACTAGAAAAACTATCCGTGATCTCTCAGCAAAAGCAAAAATCTAAAATTCTAAATGCCATTAAAAATTTCTCAATGAAAGTTCCTGGCAAAATTGCGATTGGGGCAATTGTTCTCTTTCTCATCTCCCTCTATGGACTTTCTAAAATAGTCATTAATGACAACCCCGTGCGTTGGTTTAAAAAAGACCATTTTTTGCGTATCGCCGACACCGAAGTAAACAAAAAATTGGCCGGGACCTACTTAACAAATCTCAACTTTGTCTTACCTCCAGAAAAGAAAGAAGTGAAAGAAGGTGGATCTGAGTTCGATGATTTTGCCATGGAAGAAAGCGACTCCCCTTCAATTAAAGATATCGAAATCGTCCGCTATATCGAAAAAGTTTCAGATTTTCTTAAAACAGTAAAAACGCCAGAAGGAAATCCAATTGTAGGAGACACCTCAGCATTCCCAGATCTTCTTAAAAAGATTGGGCACACAATTAAAGGAAAATTTGAACTCCCTGCAAGCAAAGAAGAAGTCTCTCAATATATGTTCCTTTTTGAATCCGGCGACCTCAAAAAAGGAAAAGATATGTGGACTTTGATTACTCCACGCGATTCACTTGAGTCGCAAATGTGGCTGTACTTAAAATCTGGCGACAATCAAAATATGCAACGCCTAATGATTGCACTAGAAAATTTTCAAAAGACAAATCCTCCTCCAGGAAAACTCGAATTAAAATGGAGTGGTTTAGTATACATTAATAATGTTTGGCAAGATTCAATGGTTAAAGGGATGGGAATGTCTCTTATCGGGTCCTTTATCATCGTCCTCTTTATGATGATCTTCCTCTTTAGAAGTCTTTCCTGGGGACTCATCGCCATGCTCCCCTTGACCATCACCATAGCAGGGATCTATGGAATGATTGGCTTTGCCGGAAAATTCTATGATATGCCAATTGCGGTTCTTTCATCTCTAACTCTTGGCCTATCCATTGACTTTGCCATTCACTTTATCGAGCATGCCCGAGTAGTAAATCGCAAGAACAATGACTATAAGCTGACCATTGAAGATCTCTTTGGCGGGACAGCTCAGGCTATTTGGAGAAACATTCTTGTTATTGCCATTGGTTTTGTGCCTCTATTTTTCGCACGCCTTGTACCCTACATGACAGTTGGTTCATTTTTCTTTGCCATTATGCTTATCAGTGGGGTCACAACTCTTATTATCATGCCATCACTTATAAAACTGTTTCACAAATATTTACCGGACTTTAAAGAAGTAAAATAATCAAGGAGGTTTTCATGAAAACATTAATTTTAGGACTCACATTAGCACTTGTATCCCCTTTCGTTATGGCCAAAGAAGATGCGGCCAGTATTATGAAGAAAAGTCATTTGGCATCCTACTATGCAGGAAAAGATGGTAGTTCTCAACTACTGATGAAAGTCTATGACAGCAAAGGAGGAGAGCCAATCAAGAAGCTCTTCAATATGCTACGTCTTAATGTCAAAGAAGGTGGCGAACAAATGTTCTTTACTTATTTTGCAGCACCTGCCGACATTAAAGGGACAACATTTTTAGTACACAAATTTATCGATAAAGATGATTTTCGTCGCCTTTATCTACCTGCGTCTGATAAGGTTTTGGCCATTGCAGGAAGCCGTAAACAAGACCCCTTCATGGGCTCTGACTTTAGTTACGAAGATGTATCTGGACGCCACTTCAGTAAAGACAATCACAAAATGGTAAGTGAAGATGACAAGCAATACATCATTGAAAGTACCCCGAAGGAAAAAGAGGATAAAATATCCAAAATTAAATATTGGATCAATAAATCAAATTTTGTTCCTGAAAAAGTCGAATTCTATAATCATGATGGGAAAGTTGCTCGCACTTATGAATCCAAAAAAGTTGAGAACATCGATGGTGTTGCAACAATTACTTCACGCGTGATGACTTCTAATCTTGAAGGGACTCACACTGAAATTCTCGTTAACCCTAAGAAAACAAAATACGGCGTTGGACTTTCTGAAGATGTGTTCACAGAGCGATCTTTAAAAAATCCTCCTGTTAAGTTTATGCAATAGGAGGAAGAAATGAATTCATTACTTAAATTAGCCAGTTTAATGATCATACCTTTAACACTCCAAGCTTCTGAGTTTGATGAATTTGAAAGCACAAGCACAAGCAGTAGTTCAGCATCTACTTCATCAGGAATTAGCTTTCAGAGTATGTTGGAACTAGAAGAAGGGGTAAAAATTACGGGCAAAAACTATAAAGATGATCAGCGTGATTTCGTACTCGACCAAAAACGCTTTCGCCTTAAAACAGAAGGCAAAAAAGAAGGCGTACGCTTCTATGCCAAAACAGACTTCGTTAAAAATGATGTTACCGATGAAGAAGGCATTGATATTCGAGAGCTCAAGCTCACCATGAATCCAGTTTCTTTTATGGATCTTACTGTGGGACGCCAAGTGATTACTTGGGGAGTGGCCGATATGCTCTTTATCAATGACCTATTCCCCAAAAACTGGGTCGCCAATTTCCAAGGGCGCGACATGGAATATTTAAAAGATACTTCTGATTCCATTCGATCGACCAACTACTTTGGGAATACTATTGTCGACTTGGTGTATACGCCACGCTTTACAGCAGATACAACCCCTAGTGGCTGTGAGCTAGCAACCTTTGATCCGAACACCAATTCAGTCATCAAAACAACTGCGACATGTGGCATGGATAATTCCAAAGACGACCAGGCAGAAAATGGAGAATGGGCCGGAATGCTTAAGCAAAAGATTGGAAACCATGAACTTGCACTCTATGGCTATCGCGGCTTCTACAAAAATCCAAAATCAATGCAAATGGATGATTCTGCGAACTTCAGTGCCTACTATTCTCGCCTTGATGCTTATGGTGCTTCTTATGAAGGGCAAGTTGGCCCAGGTATTCTTTCTGCCGAAATTGGCTACTATGACTCCAAAGAAGATCCTGATGGCGATCAATACCTCATTGAAAACTCAACCGCCAAAACTCTTTTAGGATATAAAATAGATCTTTCAGCTCATTTTACAGTAGGTGCCCAATGGTATCGCGAAACAATGATGGACTACGATGCTTATGAAAAAGCTTATAAAGCAATGAATAGTGCTGGCTATGAGTATCGCAAGAAAGAGGCCATGGATACTTATACCCTACGCCTTATGGGTAAATTCATGCAAGAAACGCTATTTTTTAATCTATTTAGTTATATTCGTCCGCAGGATAAAGATAGCTTTACCAAATTTGATGTGACTAAAAAAATAAATAATAACCTAGAACTCACTGCGGGAATTAATGTTTTTACAGGCAAAGACAATTATCGCAACAGAGAGTTTGGCATGCTTGATAATGAAGACAATGCCTTCATGCGCTTGCGCTTTTATTTCTAGGAGGTATGTATGACAGTCGAGAGAGCACTTAGGCTTATTGCCGGTTTATTTTTGGGAATCAGTGTACTCCTTTATTTCGTTCACTCTCCCAACTGGATCTGGTTTATTGCTTTTATCGCTTTAAATCTTTTCCAATCAGGACTAACCAATTGGTGCCCTATGATGACCATATTGGAAAAAGTCTTTAAATTCAAAAAAAGTTGTTGCTAAAAAAGACCTTCAACTTTTAGCTGCAGAGGAAGGCCCAAACGGTCTTCCTCTTTTATTTTGGAAAAGTCTAAACGCACTGCCCTCAGCGCAATACGATCAGGTTTAAAGGTGGATAGCTTCAACTCTCCACAATAGAGTTCATCTCCCACAAGTGGCATCCCCTGCTTAAACATTTCAAATCGCAATTGATGAGGCTTTCCAGTAACGGGCCTCAGTCGCCAGCACATCAAGAGCACTCCCTCTCGCTCTTCAGTTCGCACAAAGCTGGCCGTGGTAATTGCTAGCTTGCCAAAAGATTTTTCATAGGCCCTCTTCTTTCCTCGGAGAATTTTAGATTCCCAACGATAAGGTTTTTTAGAGGAAACACCTTCTTTAAAGGAAGACAAAGCTTCGTACTCTTTGCTCACTAATTTTTTTTCAAACCACAGACAAGCTTTTTGATGGGCCATGGAAGATTTGGCAAAAATAACAACTCCCGACACAACTTCGTCGAGACGATGAACTGGAAATAGTCTCACCCCATGCTCCTCCTCTAAAATTTTTCCCAAAACGGGTCGAGGATCATCCATTGAGCGCGGGGGCACCGTCAACATCGGTGCCGGTTTATCAACAATCAACCAGTGTTCATTTTCAAAGACAACAGGAATATGCGAACTTATGGAATCTCCTATTCACTTGCCGGAAGACGACGATCTTCACCTTGAAAAGTTGGATGAGCATAAGACCATTGAACATCTGTGCCATAACCTGCATAGGGAGCATAATGCCACTTTGAAACCTCATAACCTGTTCTGGTAGAGCTTCCCCACATGGCCACAAGGCCTAGCACAAATACAAAGGTAAATAATATTCTCTTCTTCATCAAAACCTCCCAGTTTTATAGAAGAAACCACTTACCCTATCGGATATTTTATCAAATACTTGAGCAAAAAACTCTACTTTATTTTTTAGAGTGAATAGTTTTAAATAGTTATATAAGGAGTGATTATGAAAGACTTTTTCAAATTAAAAGAAGTGAACAGTAGCTATAGAGTAGAAATCTTAGGTGGGATTACAACCTTCCTAACCATGGCCTATATTATCTTCGTCAATCCCTCTATCTTAACAACGGCCGTGGTTCCAGATCTTTCTATGGCAGATCCCACCTACCAACAATATTTTGGAGCCTTTATGGTGGCCACCATTGTTTCGGCAGCAACGGCCACCTTGGTCATGGGACTTTGGGCCAATTACCCCTTTGCTTTGGCCCCCGGTATGGGACTCAATGCCTATTTCACCTACACTGTTTGCCTTAAAATGGGAATTAGTTGGCGCCTTGCACTCGCCGCTATTTTTGTCGAAGGACTGATCTTTATCTTTATAACATCGATTGGACTACGGGCGTTCATTGTCAAAAGTTTTCCTCGCCCAGTAAAAACAGCAACTGCGGCGGGAATCGGTCTCTTTCTTGCATTTATTGGACTCAAAAATGCGGGCATTGTCGTCGCAGATCCCGCAACCTTTGTCAGTCTAGGAGATCTTAGTTCCGGAAAAGTACTCACTTGCCTAGTGGGTCTAGTAATCACGGCCGCACTCTTTGCACGAAAAGTCAGCGGCTCCATCCTCATTGGAATTCTCGCTGCAACCATTGTTGGCATTTTCACAGGAGAAACTCACTTTCAAGGAATTGTGGGTTCAATTCCCGATATTAGTCCTGTTTTTCTAAAGCTCGATTTAAGTTTCTCCATGTTACTTCAGGGCAGCTTCTGGATTGTCGTCATGACCTTTTTCTTTGCCGATTTTTTTGATACTGCCGGCACAATCACAGGGCTGGGGCGATCCTCAGGTCTAAGTGACAAAGAGGGAAATTTACCGAGAGACAAACAAGCCTATCTTGCAGATGCCATTGGAACGACTGTCGGTGCACTATTTGGTTCATCGACTGTAACATCTTATATTGAAAGTGGTGCTGGCATGGCCCAAGGGGCACGTACTGGCCTTGCCGCCGTAACAGTTGCGACACTAATGCTACTCTCTCTTTTCTTTGCTCCGCTTGCCATGAGCATCCCTGCTGCTGCGACAGCGCCGGCCCTTATATTTATTGGGGCCCTCATGATGAAAGAGATTAAAAATATCAACTGGGAAGAAAGTACAGAAGCTTTTCCTGCTTTCATTACTGTTTTGACCATGCCTCTCACCTTTTCAATTGCCAACGGCATAGCTCTGGGTATGATACTTTATCCCTTTCTCAAATTATTTGCGGGGAAATTAAAAGAAGTTCACTGGATGAATTGGATCTTAGCTTTTGCTTTCATCCTCTACTTCCTACAACATTAGGATGACTCTTATGAAACAAATGATTTTTGGCCTATTACTGCTTGCTCTTTCTGCTTGCTCTATTGCTCCTATTAATTCTCCACACTCAGCAAAAAGCTTAGGAAAAGGAAATCAAGAAATTGCCGCGACTCCCCTTAGTGCCCCTCGCCTTTCTTATGCTGCTGGAGTAACTGACAATTTTGACTTAGAAGCCTCCCTCGAAATCCAAACAGGTATTCAAGCTGCGCTTTGGGGGAAATATTCTTTTATAAACCAGAAGGATGATGGATTTGCGCTCGCCGGACTTGTCGGAGGATTTGTGACGGCCGACGCCACAGAAAGCAAAGGGCTCAGCGCAGGCCCAATCTTGAGCTGGAAAAAATCTTGGTTTGAAATCTATACTATAACTCGCTTTAACTATGTTAAATGGGAAAAAACAGAATGGGATAATGACAATGACATTTTTGATATTGAAACGCCTGAATATGACTTTACTTACTTACAATCGACTTTAGGCTTTAACTTTTGGTTTACTCCCAAATTTGCACTAAACATCAACGGAACAATTTTCTATGGTTCTGTTTTTGAAGGAAGTGCCATACTTCCAGCACTCGAATTTATTTGGAAATTTTAGCGTTTTTCCAAAACTGGATTCTTTCTTGAGACAGGGGGAGCGAAGATTTCGTTCCCCAAATTGGTCCAGGCCAAGCTCTATCTCCAAATTTTCTTCCAATAATATGCACATGAAACTGGGAAACGATATTTCCGAGATTCGCAACATTGACCTTTTTAACTTCTGGCAATTCTTTTAAAAGATTAACAAGCATATTAATCTCTTGATTAAGTAAAAGCTGATCTTCTTGACCTAAATCAGACCACTCAATAATGTCTTCTCGCTTTGGAATCAAAATGAACCAATCCAACTCTCCATCATTCATCAAGCGCAACTGACTTAAAGATAAATCAGCAAGAAAAATGGAATCATTTTCAAAACGAGAATCAATTATCATCATCGACACCTAGTCTGTAATATCCAAAAAATTCATTAGTTTTTTACCATTGGCACCTTTATCTGATGCATCCTTCGTCTTTTTCTTGCCCCCCCTCTTGCGTGAGAGGACTCTATCATAGTTTCGAAAATATGCATTTGTGATACGATCCCAAAGAGTTGTCTTATCATCAGATAAATATTTTTTCTCATCAATATTATCAATCTGCACAGACTCTTCCTCTTCTAGATTTGAATGTCCAAAAGAGGCGCCATCATCGGAAGAAGAAGACGAAGAAGAAATTCCACTTCTTCCATAAGAAGAATTACGGCCGCCACGAGAACTTCCCCCCAAATTTCCTCCGCGATAAGAACTTGACTGAGCATTTCTTGAAGAAGTCGCCTTCTTATCTGCCGACTTATTGAAATCGCTCATCAAAGAACCAATATTGCCCCCCGTCGCCAATGCCTTATCAATATCTTGTATGGAAGGAAGCTTACTTAATGCCGCCAAGTCCGTTCTAAAATAATCTGGTTGCGCGCCTTGGGAAGCGGCTGCTTTAGCCTCTTTAACAATCATCTCTTTATAGCGTCGAATCGATGCATTTTGCTTGGCGTTGGCAGAGTTTAATGCATCCCAATACTCATCCCCTCCGGTCGAGATTGCTCCATCTCCAGTCTTTGAGGCTCCCCCCAAAGAAAAAGCTCCAGGCTTCCACCCTTTTAGCTTCACCTTGCGTCTTGTTTCGCCACGAGATGAATTAGTATTTAATCTAGCCTCCCCTGAATAATCAGTATTGCCAGAATTATCCATCTTATAATCAGCCGCATCAGAAAGCCCTAGCTGATACCCTTCAATATAATCACTCGCCCCATTCAATTGATCGACGAGTTCTCTCGCCTTTGCTTCAAAATGACGAACTCGCCCAATACGGGCCCGCTGCATCTGAAGAAAATAATATTGCAACTCGATAACTGCCGTCTGAATTTGCTTATAAACTCGTTTTCTTGTTTCTGAAATGGCAGGTAATTTTTCAGATAGTGCCGCGAGAAAACCACTAAAAGGCAATTTGCGCGAATAATCTTTAGCCATATGTTGCGCCATTGCCCCAACAATAAAGTTAAGATAACCACGAATTAATTTGCGCCTTTTTAAATCAGCTCCAGCATTATCTGTTTTACGTGAAGACTCAACTTCTCCCCCAAGCCCATCGCCCAAAAAGAAAAGATCTTGCGCAAAATTTCCCTCTGCCTTATCCACACTGACCAACTTTAAAACCTCATCTGTTTCTGGATCAATTTGAGCAACAGAAGCATCATTATAAGAACACCAAGCATTTTGATATGACTCTTCTTCTTTTAGATATGGAAGAAAATAGGTTCCGACACAATTATGGGAAAACCAATACTGCTCAAATTGAGGTTCAGCAATACCACGAACCCGATTGATGGGATACTTTGCAACAGGCACCTTGCCTGCACTATCAACCCACTGTGCAAAATAATTGATATTACCACGAGGCAAGTCCACATATTTGGAATTCGGCCAGACATTTTCTTTGGCCAAGGTATCAAATAAAGATTTATAAGGATCAAGCAACTCCACCAATTCTTTTTTCGCGCCATCATCAGGAATGAATTTTTCCCACACATCTCCCCAATCCCAACTAGAACCAAAAATATGGTAGCGCTCGGCCAAGGCATTCTGCCCTTTGCGGTATCCCACTTTGCCCGAAATACCGGCCCCCTTTGAGCACTTAAACTTATCTTTCCACTCCCAATCGCAAGCATCATACCACCAACGCCAAGGACTACTCTCCCCCGGAAGCCAACGACCTAGCATTGCAGGACTATCTCCATCCTCAGAACAACTTCTCCCCACAAGACCATGGGTATAACTTTTGCTATAACGAATTTCACGAAAACGATGATAATTTAGATGAAAAATACCTAAGAGATTATCTTGGCGCATTGCTTTTTTAGCCCCACTTGTGCCATCGCCTTTGTAATCAGACCAGCGCTCTGGAACCATCCATTCGTCGTATCGAAAGCCTTTATCGGAGTCATCGGAAGCCGTTCCTTCAAAACCGGGTATTTCATTGTCATCAATTTCAAAGTTGCGATTACTATCGACCACCAATAAACCAGAGAGCCCTAACTGTGGTCGCAAAAAATATCCCTGATCCCCTGTTTCCTCCTTGGTCACTAGCTTTTTGGGATCTTTTGCCAAGCTAATTTCAGGCATACCATCTTGATCAAAGGTATAACCCAAATACGAATTTTCATACCGCAAAAGAACCTTTTCTTGTTCAGCCTTAGCAATTAACTCTCCGACCCCGACTTGAAAGTACCCTTGTCTATAAGCCTCCAATAAATGTGTATTCTTCACATACTCTTCCGTTAACTCGGGACAAGATTGTGGACTTCCTGCTGCATCTGCACTTTGACAGCGCTCCAAAGCATAAAGAATGACCATAATATCTTTTTCATATTCCGACACATACTTTTGGAAAAAATAACGTGCATAAAAACGCATGTCTCTTAGAGGCATGGAGAGATCTCGATGCATATGATAGTAAAGAGAATCTCCCTCATTAAATGCCTGATGAGAATAAGAAGAAGCGGAAGAACTCGCCGCAATTTTTGGCAATTCTTGATAGTCACTTGTGGTGCGGTCTAATAACTTTGGATTCTTGCGAATCTTTTCTCTTATCTTTTCCATTGTTCGAGAATAGGCAATCGTATCTTCTTGTTCTAAGCCTTTATTCTTAGAAGCTCTACAACGGTTTCCAAACCAGCCCTCATCCCATTCTTTCATATGATGGGGACCAACACAGTCTCCATCGTAATCGCTAGAACTAAACAACCACTCTGCGGCCATCAAGATATAATAGGAATTGTTGAGATAATTTTTTAGCATACTAAAAGTAAATTTATCTGCACCGACATCTCCCACCACCGATTTAACTGTTGAAAACTCATCGGATTCGGGGTCTTTAATGACAATCTTAAACTCTCCCCCCTTTTCGCAAGGAGCTGAAGTATCATTTCCATCCTTAGCACAGATAATATCATAATCAACAAAAGGAATTGTCGGCATCACAATGCTGGCCTTACAAACGCCATCAACAGGATTCAATCCACGACAACAAGTTTGTCCACTAGCAACACTCTCTCCTGCTTTCACGCAAGAACATGCATGTGAGGTTCGTTCAAATTGTCGACACAATCCAAATTTGCCTTCAGTCAAGCGAGCACTCAATTTTTCACAGGCAATATCTTTTTGCTGTTTGCTGCTCGTACCACTCTGGTAAACGGCACACCAATCAATAATATCCTTATGTCTATAAACACCAAGATTATCGTAGAGAGGCTGCAACTGTGGAGCAAAATAAGCTTTTAAAAGAGATAGACAATTCTTACGAGGTTCTTCATCACTCGATAAACTTTCTGCAACTTTACCGACCTCATTTGTTGGAAAAAGAAGAATATCTTTTAATTTACGCCCCTCTGTACATACAAGTTCATCCCATTTATTTTCCAAAGCCTTTTTATAATGGCCCTCTTGCGTTTGTAAGTGATACTTCGAGCATATATCAGAACAAGAAAGCGAAGAAAGCGATGTCCCCATTCCCTCACAATTAAAAGAAGAACACTGTGCATGCCCATTACAAATACGCGGTTTTGACTGTGGCTTTGACTTTTGTGCATTATTTGTTTTTTTACGTCCAAGACTTAACAACTCATCAAAAACCCGATTACCACGATCAATAACCCGCAAAGGGAAAATGACTTCATCTTCAATCCACCCTACAAAATGTTCTATTGCCTCATCCTGTAAACGAATACAATCTTCATCCGATTTTACACAATCCATCTGAACAAGATCGTAATAAGATTTGGCTTGTCCTTTGTAAGAAGCATCTTTTAAATAATCCTCACTCTTTGTCCATAAATCCTTTAGCTTAGCACTCGAACTCAAAGCATTCCTAATAATAGTAATATCCACGCCTGCAAATTTAGGTGATTTAAAATCAGTCATATCTGAAGGCGAACATTTATAACCTTGGCTTGCACAAGTATTTACAGACGATGGAGTTTTGGGATGACACTCCTTACCCAACACGGAATTAGGATCATCAGCACTATCTGAAACCTTAGCGATTTCATCAGACCAAGTCGGCAAACTATAAAAAATCACGAAAATTAGAAAACAAGAAAACAGAGCAGATAAAGGTTGCATGGCCTTCCTCTTACCTTTTGTCATAAGTCCCTCACTAAACATTTATTACAATATAGTATAAGAAAAGCGACCATGCTCCAAGTAAGCACTTTTTGCAATGCCAAATGAAATAGCGAACAAAGAAGAAGGGCCCAGTAAAAAGCCTGGGCATTAGATTTGAAGCGATGAAACTCTAATGATTGTCATTTTAGTAGTTACTTTTAACCATTTCATCAGAGTTGAGAAACTCGTCATACAAAACTTCACCATCTAAGTCTAAAACAACATCAACATTAACATATCGAGAAGAATCGGAGCGGCGAATTAATTTGCCATAGACATCAACAGTTCCATCATCAAAAACAATCGGTTCCTCAATCTTTAAGTCAATTGCACTATCCTCTTCATAAAGAGTATATCCTGCTCCCTCTTGCCTGATTACTCCTCTCAGTGTGACTAATTGATAATTGTCAAAAAAAATACGATTCGCGTCTCCCACTGTTACGGGAATATAATCGAAGTCCTCAAAAGCTCCCACTTCATCTTGGGACAAGACCACTGGAGCAAAGACAAAGAGTAGAAGAAAGAATACGAAAAACAATTTTTTTGTTTTCATAAATCCCCCTTAACATCGTGCTATTTTGATATATTATACCACCTCCGGCCCTCGCAGAGTTGACAAAAATTTTTCGTCAGGGGGTAAGTCACCAAAAATATAAGCTTAACCCTAAAAAGAATAATTTTAGCTCTTTCTTTGGCCAAAGCTTGCTCACTGGCCCCCCTATAAAACAAGGAAGTTGCAGCTAAAGCAAGCTCGTGTTATTGTCGGCCATTATGAATATCTAATCACCTACATTCATTTAATCCAATTCCATTTAACGGACAAACCAGAGGTGATCGTCATGAATACATTCAAACTTATTTAATTTTTTAA
>QKCN01000035.1 GCA_003245675.1 Bacteriovoracaceae bacterium
TAAAGTTTCGCCTCATTCGTAAAATTAAAAATGAAATTGAATTTGTTCCTGTTGGCTGTGTTGAAAAAACAAAGCGTCTTTTAACATTTTCAGAAAAAATAAACATTTATCTTCCCAATGAAGCGGTTATTTTCCAAACTCAGCTTAAGGGGGTAAGTAGCGATAATATTATTAGGGCCGCTATTCCTGATATGGTAGCCCAAGTTGACCGGCGAAAAAGTTTGCGTCTTGTGGTGCCGGAGACAATGGATGTCAAAGTCCGTTTTTACAAAATGGTCACAAGTCCTGGGCGCGTGAGTGGGACTCAAGCGTTTTTAAAGTCTTGTTTTGATGTTTCTGCAGGAGGGCTTTCTTTTATTGTTTCCAAAATGGAGCAAAAATTTTTTGTCAAAGGAGATTCTATTAATCCGCTCGTTTTGGAGTTTGAAAATGAAAAGTTTGAACTAGGAGGGAAGATTGTCAATCTTATTCCTGTAGATCCTTCTGCGCGCAATAACCTGATGTACGGTGGTTTTCGTGTTTGCGTCGAGTTTGATAAATTGGTCGCTGAGAGACGCGAAAATTTAGAGCTATTTGTTTTTCGACATGTAGATCTTGATTAATGAAGTGGTCAATTCTCTCCGACATTCACATTGGTAAGAGTCTTGACCACCGCACTTCTCTCCTTGAAAATTTTTTCACACACCCTGAGGTTATGAGTTCTGATGGTGTGATTTTGTTAGGTGATATTTTTCATCGTTTGGTGGGCAATCATTCTATCCAAAAAGAAGTCTACTTTGAGGCATTTTCACTTTTTAAAAAATATTTAGAAAAAGGAAAGAAACTCGTCTATTGCGAGGGAAATCACGACTTTAACTTAAATGGCATGTTTGATGATTTATCGCCTTATGATTTTACTTTGGTAGTTGACGAATTTCGCTGGGTAGATTCTCGGGGACGCTTATTTACATTTTGCCATGGTGACAAAATTTTTATTACAGGTATTTTGTACCAGTATTATTGGCGTTTTACCAAATCGAGCTTAGGTAAATGGATATCTGATTATTTGCTTTCTCCTCGTTTTTTGCACTTTTTAGAAAATGTTGCCGTTTATCTTTTTTCAGATTCATCACATTATTTGTACCGAAGAAAGGATCGGGTACACAAAATTTTGGAGTTACGATTTAAAGGAGAACAATTTACGCTTGTTACTGGTCATACACACTTTGTGGATGACATATTTTTAGGGGATTTTAGATATTTAAATCCTGGCGCCGCCTTTAGTGATCGCAAATTTCTTGTTATCGAAGAAGGAAATTGTATCTTTATCGACTTTTAGTTGGGAATCGGAGTCATTTCCTTAATTTTTTGAATCTTGCTTTCATCTTCAAAAATATTGACTTCGGAAAAGGTTCGCGCATTGATCACCTTCTTGTCGACTTCTATGAGACGTTTAGCAAAATGGGCAACCTGAGGTAAATGGGTGATGGCAAGGACTTGAGAATTTTCGGAGACCTCTTGAAGTGCTTGTCCAATCGAAAGAGCTGTTGCTCCGCCAATGCCGGTATCAATTTCATCGAAGAGAAAGATCGATATTGAATCTTGAGTAGATAGCTCTTTACGAATTGCAAGCAAAATTCGCGATAGTTCTCCACCTGATGCAACTTTTTTGACTGGGTGAAAACCTTCTCCAGGGTTCGTTTCAACAATAAAATAGACGCGACTTTTCCCGAACTGATTGAGCTCATCTGATTCCTCTACTTTTACCTCTAGGCGAGCCCCTGTCATTTTCAGCTTTGTAATTGTTGCAGTGATGCGTTCAGAGAGTTCATGGGCTGAGGCATTTCTTCTTTGGTGGAGTAATTCTGCGAGCGCATGACATTCGCGCAGGCACTTTTCTTTGCGGGATTCAAGTTGGGTGATATTGTGTTCTATTTGATCAAGTTGCTCTAGTTCTTTTTCAAATTGAGCCAATTGTTCAATAACATCTTTCATTGTTGGCCCAAATTTACGTTTAAGTTTTTGGTATAGGTCAAGGCGGTCAATGACTTCTTCTAGAGAGAGATTATCATCTGCTTGAACATCTTTTAAGCGCGATAAATTATAGCTGACTTCCTCAATTTCGGAGCGTGCGTTTTCCCATTTGTCTTGTATGTCATCGGAAATCAGATCGTGGGAGGAGTTCAGGCGTTGAGAGACAAACTGTAGCATGGATAGGATATTATTTTCTCCCTCGGACATGACATTTTCCAGTTCGCTTAAGAGATTGTTTCTTTCTTCTTGGTTTTGCAGCAGGCGTTTTTGCTCTTGTAGTTCTTTTTCTTCTTCCTCGCTTGGGTTAGCTTTTTGTATTTCATTGATTTGGAAACGGAGGAAATCAATTTGTTGGCCGCGATTTTGCTCTTGCTGCTTAAGTTCGTTGATTTCTCTTTCAAGCATTTTAAATTCAGAAAAATAGTTTTGGTATTTTTCAATATTACTTTCATTTAAAGAAAAATTATCAAGCAAAACTAGTTGATATGTTTCACTGAGCAGTTTTTGATTTTCAAATTGACCAACAACATCAATAAAGCGTCGAGCAAACCTCTGTAAGGTGTTGGCTGTCGAGGATTGAAAATTTAAAAATGCTTTTGCTGTTTGTTCTTTATAAATAATGCGTTTAATAACTATCTCTTGTTGGTCATCGCCAGTTAAGGGGTGACCAATATCTTCGAGATATTTTTTAATTTCAGGGCCATTGCATTCAAAAAAAGCCTCGACAATAGCGCAATTCGATTTTTGGCGGATTAGTTTTTTGTCAGCTTTCCCTCCAAAAATTAATTGAAGTGCATCAAGAACTAAGCTTTTTCCCGAGCCTGTCTCGCCAATGAGGGCATTGAACTGGGTGCTAAATTGAATCTCCTGGTGCTCAAATGTGGCAAAGTTGGTTAAGTGAATAGATTTTAGGATGAGCGAGCTTTTCATTTATAGTCCATTGATAAATTTGTCGGCAAGTTTTTTGAAATAGGAGGCATTTGGGTTTTGCGCCATTAGAACTGCATGCTCATTGGAGCAGCTGATTGTCACTTTCATTTTATTATCAAGCTCAACAATTTCTTGACCGTCAAGGGTCATAATTACGGAGGAGGCTTGCGGAAAGCGAATTGTTATAGGTGATCGATCAGGTACAACAACAGAGCGTTGGTTGAGAGAGTGTGGGCAAATGGGGGTAATTATGAGTGATTCGACCCCGGGGTGAACAATTGGGCCACCTGCTGCTAGAGAATAGGCAGTAGATCCTACTGGGCTACTAATGATGACACCATCTCCTGAGAGTTGATAGAGTAAGTCGTTTTGGCACAAAATATCGAGTGAAAACATCCTTGAGATATCGTTGCGACTAATGACCACATCATTAAAAAAGCAGAATGATTTTTTTTTGTTGCTACAAGCTAGCTCTACTTCAAATAATTTTTTAGAAATTAGAGGGAGCTTGCCAGAAATGAATTGGGAAACCGTATTTTCTAATTCGCTGAGGTTAAATTCTGTATTGAATCCAAGTTTTCCAAGATTAAATGATAAAATTGGGGCTTTGCAGTGGTGCAAAGAGGTTGATCGAATGGCCCCCAGTAGAGTTCCATCTCCGCCCAAAGTGATTATCCCATCAATTTCTCTTAAAATTTCATCATTGTTTTTAAATGAACAATTCGATGCATTTTGCAATTGACCAAGTAGCGATTTTCTTTCTTGCTCAAGGCGTAGCTCGCTAATTTCATTTTTAGTCAATTCAATCAATTTTTGAATAACTTGAATAACTCGTGGATCTTGACTGGGTTTAACAAAAATAGCTATTTTATTCATTTGGTAGCTCCGTTATTGCCTCAAGTGCTTGTTGGATATCAGCAAAAGGTTTTTTGATAATAGGACAGCCGTAGTTATTTGCTTTTTGAAGCGCAGATTCAGAAGAATAGGCCGTAATAATAACAAACTTCTTTTTAATTTCTTCTGGTCCATAGTATTTTTTTGAACCTTCTATAACGTCAAATCCAGTGATATCTTGCAACATAAGATCACAAACAATTCGGTCGTAACTCTTATGGGGAATTAGATTTAATGCCTCTCTTCCGCTTGAGGCAGTATCTACAAAATGTTTTTTCTTTTCCAGCAAAAGCTTGAGAGAGCGTTGAATAAGAATTTCATCTTCAATAATAAGGATGTTCATAATGGAAGATCATATAGGAAGAGATAGCAAGAAGGAAGCCCCTTCCAGTGGGCCAACCCCTTGATAATTAATTTCTCCTTTTAGGTGTTTTGCCAATTTTTTGCAGATTGAAAGGCCAAGACCTGTTCCCTGTTTTTTGGTAGTAAAAAAAGGATCAAAGAGCTTGTCTTGAGCAAGTTGAGAAATTCCTGGGCCATTGTCATTAATTTCTATTTCGATACGATTGTTGCAGTGAGTTACTAGGATTGCAATTTCTGGTCTAATTGGGGAAACGAAGTGTTTATTTTTCATTGCTTGAGCGCTGTTAATAATTAAATTAAATAGAATTTGCGCTAGATAGGTGGGGTTAGACATGAGTATAAAGTCTTCTTCGTGTTCAAATCCGCAAAAGAGCAAATCTTTATTGATAAGTTTTATTTCACTTTTGGCAAGGATTAGAATTTCATTTATCAAGTCGCGGATATCTACTTCAATATGTCTGTCCAGAGGTGTGTAAAGCCGCGAAAAATTTTCAATAATTGTTTGGCATTTTTTTACACCCGCTTTCATGTCTGAAATCATAATTTTTTCTTCTGGAAATTGTTGCCAAAAACCTTCCTCCTCTCCGAGAAGTTCTAAAGATAATTGAATGCCAAAGAGGGGATTACTGAGTTCATGTTTCAAGGTATTAAATAATTCACCAAGGAGTATTATCCGCTGTTGATGCATGATTTCGGGATTGTCAGAAAAGTCATCTTCTTTATTATAGAGAATAAGCGATTTTGCATTTTCTAATTTTATAATGCGATTTATCGTCTGTTTTTGTGAGTCATTAATATTGTCTTGCAGATAAGAATTCCTAAAAACAATTTCATTGTCTTTTTCGCAGGCAATTTCAATGCCTTGAGGAACAAGATTAATTGCAGCCTCTAGAATTTGCGATTTTCTTTTTTGGGATGCTTTGTTAATGAATGATTCAATAATAGGCTTTAGTTCTGAAGTAATTGATATGAATTGCTTCTTTTCGTCTTCCTGAATGCTTAAAAATTCATTTCTCGAGAGCATTAAAATTAAATTGTGATTGCTTAGATTCATATCAATAGCAAGATAGGTTCCTAGAAAATTTTGAGTAAACTCCTTCTCGCAGTTTTCGAAGAGTTTTGAGTCAAATTGCTTGAATTTACTTTTTTTGATGCTGTTAAAAATACGGGTAAAGGTTGCAGTATCTGTGATAAAAATATCCTCTTCGTGAGAAGGAGTTGTCTTAATGAGAATTGCTTCTTTGCTTCCTTTCTCATGTAGCAGTATTTGAGCAGCTTCATAGTTTTTAAAAAAGGGTTGCTGCAGTAAAATATGCGGCAGATTGGAGATATTATCTTCTTTTGCTAATTGCAGTTGCAGTTTTTCTAATTTGTTAAAATTTTTTAGCAAATTATTTTCTGTAAGTTTCTTTTCAACAGTTTTTAGAAGGCTTTTTTGCCGTGTACTTTTTTCTGAAAGATGATGAATCCCAGATGTGTGGAGGTCTGAGTTTCGAAGAAGATTTAGGATATTATGAACATTACTTTGGCGAGGAAGAATTTTGAGATTGTGGTTTTCTCCGGCCGTCCAGCAAAAATGCAGATAGGATTGGTCGCTATGGACTGCGACTTGGGAAAGAGCAACCTCAGGGGAGTATAAAAAATCATCACTATCGGGAAATAATGATTTCCACTTACTGCATGTAAAAGAATCTAGAAAAATCCTTAAAGGAGGATATTTCTTTTTAAGGGATGAATTACTTTGATTTTCCACTGCGTTAAATTATAAAAAAGTTCGTGATGGATAAGTTCTTTAACTATAGCAGATTGCTGTTGAGCATGATTTTGAAGAAAGCCTTTAAATAGGAAAAGCATTTCTCTTGCAAGAGATTTAAAGTTACTTTTTAAAAAGGAATCCTGAGATTTCACAACAATAGGTGCAAGTTCTTCAATTATAATGTTGAGTCCATCACATAGGTGCGCGAGGCCTTCTTTATTTAGATCTTCTTCTTTGTTTACCTTTTGACAAAAATTTAAAGATTTTTCGATAAAAAGTAGAGCATGATCTAGAAAATCAATGGCGTTATCAGTCGAATAGTTTGAGGAAATTCCATTTGTCGCTTGCTCAATATTGAGAAAGTTCATGACTGCACTCCGTTCTTGGAAAGAATACTTTTGCAAAGCTCATCAGTGATGCGTACTGCGTTACTGTAATCATGATATGTAATCAGAGAGCTTTGGGCAAGTTCTAATATGGTATTTCCTGGAATATTAGCCTTGATTAAGTGAAAGAAGTCAATAAGAGGACTGAGGTTTGAAAACTTAGACTTAAGCATTAAGGCCAATTGATCAATTTCACCTAGTTTTTGAGAATAATCTTGAATTTTTTCCATAGAGGCTGAATTTTGCTGGGACTCTTTGACGGCGTATTCTGAATATTTAGCCCCAAATTCACATAGCTCATACAGAGAGTGAAGACCCTCTTGATAATTAATAAGGGTTTGTTTTGTATTTTCGCTAATAATTGGGAAAGGGGTGTCAATTTCTATTTCTTCTAATAAATATGACCAGGTAATGCGGTAGATGAGTGCAAAAGCGTGAGAACTATTTAGTGGGTTATTAGTTAGGTCTATTGGCATTAATTCATTTCCCCATGAGGCTTTTTGGCCGCAGTGAATATTGGCCGATCCAAGACTGAGGGGAGAAATTTCTTGTTGGAGAAATTGGGGGGATATATCTTTTCCATCAAGGTAAGCCATGGTGAGGGTTTGTATGAGATCTGCAGGAATATCTCGATGGCAACTCAAATGATCACAGTCCTCGGCCTTTAAGCAAGGGAAGCAATTGGCGCGCGGGGAAATAAGCAAGGTGTTGGTAAGGTAAGGTGCAGATGTCGTTGGAGAATTATGCGCAAGAAAAATACCAAGACTTGCTGTCTGAGTAATACTTGAAAGCGAAAGTATTTCAGAATTGGCACTGATGAGAAGCTGTGACTTTTCTAAAATGGAAATTAACTCAGCAGAACCTAGGGCATGGTGGTAACTTTGGATCCGATGGGAAAATCGTTTAAGACTGGGAGCATTTATTATAGCCTCAATGATTTCATTCTCATCGCCAGTTTGCAAAATTTTAATCTGGCAGTCATTTTTTTGTTTGAGAATTTGATAAATTATTTCAATCCATTTGGCTGGACTCCACTGATCTTTGCGATCGCAGCCTTGGGGGGCAATGCTAATTATACCTGTGGCGATATTTTTAGGAGAAGCAGGAGGTGTATTGCGCGCACCAAGGATTTTTTTATAAAGATCAACTGGGTGAAAAGGATTGTTTGTCTGGCGACGGTAACAGCTATGAATATATTGGCTCCATATATCGGTGATTTTTTCATGAGCAAATTGATCTCGTAATAAACCCATTTTGCGAGGAGTCTGAATAAGGCTCATTAAAAAAGAAGAGCTTTTGGAAAATGAAAAGTTCAAACATAATTTGAGATTTAGTTGGTTAATACTTGCTAAAAATACGTCAAGATTTTGTAGTGCCGAAAAAATTGGTCGTAAATTTTCCTGATGCTTGGGATTTGAAATTTCTTTCAAATCTAAAAGGTGAATTGAGTTAAAATATTTTTTGAGCAAAGGATAGATGGGTTTTGCGAATTGTTTGCGCGCAATAAGGTGCAGTTGGAATTGGGGATACTCTTTTCGAAAATGACTGCAGGCAATTAGTGTGTGAAGTAAGTCTTCGGTGCGATTAATTTGAACAATGCCAATATTTTCTACACTCATTGCTGTTCCTCTTCGCAAAGAGCCGCGAGCAATAAAATTTCTAGTTCTTCCTTAGGGTGCTCTCGCTCTGGGTGAGCAAGTTGTTGCATCTCTTCAAGGGCCATTTTAATTTCTTCAATGAGTTCTTCCATGAGAAATATTATAGCTGATCTTGGAGAAGGTGCTAGTTAATTTTGTTGAGATTATAGCCTTGAATACTGTTCTTGTTTTTGTGAACAAGTGATATTTCCTGGCCAATTTGTTCCTTGCTGTTGGTTAAGTGGAATACACACTGTTGATCTAGTTCTTGGATGTCTGCAATGACCAATCGAACATCTTTATCCCAAGCTGCAAGAGTTTGAATAGTTTCTGGGGAGAGAGTCTCCCCAGAAGCTAAAAGAAATTGTTCAAGTTTAAACTGGAGTTTGGACATTATATTTACTAGGCGATCTCGATTTTGACTTTGCAATTCTATGCCTGCGATGTCTTGTTTTTGTGATAGATAAACAAGATCTTTGGAAATGAATAATAGCTTTTCCAGCATTTCATTGTATTGCTCAATATAGTCAAAAACTTTTAGTGCCATCGCCTTTAAGATGCTCTATCAATCGTTGGTTTTACAGCATCACTACTTGTTGTTGTGCTATTTTTCTTTAATTGCTTAACTGCTTCCATCCATCCTTCATAGAGCGTTGTCAAAACATTAAGGCATCCTTCGAGAGGTTTCTTTTCTATTTTGATATTTGCTTGAGTGGAAGAATACATCAAGTAATCATAAAGAGAGGCAAGCTCTTTGGCCACGTCTCCACCAACGTCAAAGTCCAGACTATTGTGAAGTTCGATCACAATGTCTTGTAATTTTCCAATGTATTCGCCTTTTTGCGCAATTTGACGGGCGTCAATTGCTTCCATTGCTTTTTTACAATTCTTAATTGCGGCTTGATACAGCATTAGGAGAATTTGTTCCTTGCTTGCGGTATTTACAGATGTTTTTTTGTAAGCACCTAGTCCATAACTACTCATACTAACCTCCAGTTATTAGCCAAGTTGAGGCATTTGCACGCCAGAACCAGCTCCAAGAGCGGCAATGCCAGCTCCTTGTCCTTTAATTCTATTGATCGTTCCCTCAAGTCGGGCGAACTTATCTTTTAATGTTTTTTCTTTCTTTTCTAACATTCTTTCGCGATCGGCGATGCGGCGGTCAATTTGCGAAATTTGACTTGATAGACCTTTTTCGCGATTGCGCAATAGGCCCGAAGGAACCTGTAGTGTTTCGCCGGTAAATTTTCGGAGTTTGCTCAAAATACCATCTTCCCAGATTCCATCATTCCAAGATCCAGTGAAAAGGTGAACGGCTCCTTTGAAATTATTTTTCATGTAGTTTTCAAGTTTATTTTCGTCAGTCCCCAAGAGGCCATCTTTTTGAAAAGCAATTCCTAGATCCCCAAGTCGAATATTTCCTTCTGGCGTTTTGATGGGGGTGAAAATCATGCTTTTAAGTCTTGACTCTAGTGTTTGTAGGGTTACATCACCACCAAGTGTTCGTTTCGTATTGGTACGTTCATCCATTTGGTTTTGAGCTTTTATGAAACGAAAGACTTCGTTAATGTTATTAACAATATCAGCGATCTTTGTGCCAATTTTTTGAGTGTCTTCGCTTACACCGATGGTGAATTCTTCGCCTGGCTTTGCCTTCTTGAGATCAAGAGTTAAGCCAGGGATGAGGTCCTCAACTTTATTGGCAGGATATTCTACTTCAAAGCCATCTATTTTGATTTTAGCATCTTGAGCCGGACGCTCTTTTTCAATATAGAAATCATCTTCGCCGTCAACAAAGTAGAAGTAGGGAAAGTCCGCTTTTTGGCCATCTCCTGTTTCCTCTAGGCTAATGATGAGTCGCCAAGGGTTTTCTGTATCTGACCCGTCATTTACTACGTTGGCAGTCATACCATTGCTTGTATCTTGATTGATGAGTTTACTAATTCCTCTTAGTGATGCGTTTTCTTCATCAATATAGATGTCACGAGTTTCCCCATTGGGAAGAGTGTATTGAATAAATCCAACACCAACATAGCTGTTATCCGGATCGCTGAATCCCGAGGTCATGGCAGAAGATTTTTGTGCCAGCTGTACAACTTCAAATTGGTGGTTGCCTGATTGAGCTGCATTTTTATCTGCCGTAATGCCGACAATGGAATCATTTCCCGACACGGCTACTTCTCGAAAGCCCGCAGCTGAAGAGTTCTCAGTTAAAAATTTATTGAGCTGCTCTATTTTGCCAGTGAGTTCTGAGAGCAACGCTTTTTTGGCCGCAATATCATCTTTTCGCTCTTCCATCTTTTTAATAGGAATGCGCTCAGCATCTATGATCTGCTTTACAATGTCTTTGGGAAGACCTGTGTTAATAGAGCCAAAAGAAATACCCAAATTTTCCCTCCTGGATCATCCTGGGTCACAAAAGACCATCTTGCATGGTCCTTCTTATGTAGTAGAATACCATACTTGAACAGTGATAGATATGGAGTTAGTAATTTCTGCCTTTTGGGCAAAAATTTCCTAAGCGAATAGGCAGGAGTTGAAAATGTTTGATGTCCGAGCGGAAAGGTCAGGTATGGAAAGGATTGTTTGGAAAAAATTGAAATTCTTTTCTCTAAGAGCTTTTAGTTACGCATTCTTTCTTTTAGTGCCTATTTGGGTGCAAAAGGGAGTGGAACTTTCTCTTCCTCTTCAAGTTTTGCTCATGTCCTTTTATATCTTTTTTTTATGTGGCCAATGGTATTTATTGGGAAAAGAGGTTGATCATCGCCTACGTATCTATTATTGCAGCAATTCTTCCTTGGATCGGCTTTTATATCGGGGGGTTTTGGGCTTCATTTTAATGATCATCTATTTCTTTTTATTAAGCCTTTTGCCAAACTCTATCTATCACCACTTTTTCTGGGGGACTTGGGTTGTTTTGGGGCTTTTTTATTCTTGGCCGACTCGCGGCAAGATTATTGAGGAGTCTATGACTTCACATTTGGGGGAGTTTCGATATTTAGATTCCTTTGAAAAAACGCTGATATTTATTACCCTTTTATCTTTCATCGTTTCTCTTCCTGTATTTCCTCAACTTGATAATGTTGAGGCACTTAAGCTCTTTTTTGATCCAGGAGAGAGATTGCATCCATATTTTTGGAGCTTCATGACGATGATTTACTTTCCTTTTAAGAAATTTCCTTCCTTGACTAGAATCGCCTGGAGTTTACATTTTTATCTAGTGGGAACAGGTGTTACCTTACTGTCGCTTTATTCGCTTTCTCGTTTTTTTATTTCGAGGAGGCTCTCTATTTTGACTATTTTTGCTTTTTTGTCCTCTTGGTCGTTTTCTAAGCTCTTTGAACACGATTATGGAGCAAGTGTGATAACGACGTACTCTATTTTATGGTTGTGGTCATTGCTTTGGTTGTGGAAAAGCGGGACTTATCGCACGGGTTTATTTTGGGGGCTTGTAAATTTTTATGGAATTCTGATTGCCCCTATTAATATTGCTCTTTTTTTGGCGCAAGCTCTCTTGGTGTATTTTTTTGTTTTCAAGGAAAAAACCTTTTGGTTTCGGCGGCAAGTATTTAAATATTCTATTTTGGGAGCTTTCTTTGCTTTGCTTTTTGGAGTTCCATACTTGGATACTTATTCAAGTGAGTGGATTGCTAGTTGGGGTGCGTGGTCTGAGCAGTTTGTAACTCTCTGGGGGAGAAAGGCATTCTTCATTTTGTCAGTTCCTGCAGTCTTTATATTTGCGCGGATTTATTGGTTGAGATGGAGTAATCCGGACAAGCGGATCTTGCGAGCCTCGCCTTTTTTATTGCCACAAAATTACATGCAATATGATCTTGTCGTTTTGTGTGTAGCCTTTTTGGTCCTTTATTCTTTGCTCATTGAGAGGAGTGCTTTTAGTTCTTTTTCTTTTCTGTGGTTTTTTTCTTTTTTAAGTGTTTTTCCACTGGAGTGGTTATTCCAATCAATCTATAAATTGCGTTTACGAAGAAATCTCATATACCTAATCTATATATTAATCTGTCTTCTAGATTCTCATTTTGAGGGTAGAATTAAAATAATTTCAAGCATTTTTGAGTGATAGGAAACAATATCTTACTTTCCGTTAGGAAAAGTTATATTTGCCTGAGACAAAATGTGGATTTCCTTGTGTAAAAACTCTTCACTAGAGAGAAAAGTCATCTCCTAAAAATATATTTATTTAAACACTGAGTTAACAGCATGATTTTAAAGGAAATTACAATATTGTACTTTTTTGGTCTATTTTTCCCTTGAACTGGAAAAATGTGGAAAACTTGAAGATATTTGTGAGTAAAATATTAGGGTCAAGCGATAATTTTTCGATGGGAAATAATTATTTTGAGACATTTGTCGTAACCTACTGATATTACTTAGGCATTTTCATAAATGAAATTTTTGAATTGTGCTAGGAAAACTATCTAAATTTTTATTGCGCATAGAGTATAAAACCTTCGCAAAATTAGGAGGTTAATTATGCGTATCAATGAATTATCTCAGATCAAAGGGACAATACTTTTAGAGGGAGAAACTGGGGTGGGCAAAAGTTATTGGGCCAAAAAGATCCATGCTCTTTCTGAGCTTGCTCAAAAATCATTTATTGAAGTTAATCTTGCCACACTTTCGGAAGAACTTATTGAGAGTGAATTATTTGGCCATGTCAAAGGAGCCTTTTCGGGGGCCATACAAGAGCGGCAAGGGTATTTTGAAAAGGTAAATGGCGGAATATTGTTTTTAGATGAAATTGGAGAATTATCGTTGTCCGCTCAAAAAAAATTATTGGCCATTTTGGAGAACAAAACATTTACCCGTATTGGCTCTTGTATACAGCAGAAGTTTTCCGGGAGAATTATTGCTGCCACCAATCTCAATCTCGAAGAGCAAGTTAAAAAAGGATTATTTCGTGCTGATTTATTTTTCCGCTTACGTGTCTTCTCATTTCATTTAGCACCATTAAGAGAGACATCTGAAAAAATAATTCCGATGGGAGAGGCGTTTTTTTATTCTTTTGCAGCTCGTCCACTTTGTATTTCAGAAGAGGTCGAAAATTTTCTAAAGCACTATGCTTGGCCAGGGAATATTCGCGAGCTTAAGAATTTGATGGAATACTTGGCTAGTCTGACTACGGGTCTTGTGAAAATTTCAGATCTTCCGACTTGGGTTCGCAAGAACTTCTCAAGTGATCCTTCTCCAGAGAAAATCTGCCCTGAGACTTATGGTGATAATTACAAAAATAGTCTAGAGGCTTTCGAAAAAAGCTACTTGGAGTACTATTTGAAGCATTTCAGTGGAAAGATCAATTTTACGGCACGGCAATTAGGAATGAACAAGGTGACCTTAATTGCAAAGGTAAAAAAATATGGTATTAATACCGAATTAATTAAGCTTCAGACCCAACTTGCTTCCTACAAAGATAATGAAGTATTGGGATATACAAGAACAGCTTAGCTTAGGGAGTCAAGGTGGCCTTCAAGGTAAAAGATCATTACTTCAAAAAAGCAAAACAAGAAAACTTTGTTGCGCGCAGTATTTATAAGTTAGAAGAAATAGACAAAAAATTCAAAATTATTTCTAAAAATAATAAAGTTGTTGATCTTGGTTATTATCCCGGATCATGGCTACAGTATGTAGCGCCGCGAGTTTTACCAGAAGGTAAGGTCGTTGGAATTGATATTAAGCCGATTAATGAAAAAATGTTTGCAAAGCTGAAGAATGTTCAACTGTGGCAAAAAGATATTATGGATGTGCAGTCAGTTGCAGATCTAGGTGAAGAAGAGCCCTTTGATATTGTTTTGTCTGATATGGCCCCTAATACTTCCGGGGTTAAATCGGTGGATCAGTTGCGCAGCTTATCGCTGGTTGAAATGGTTTTTTCGCTTTTGCCTATTTTCTTGAAGAAAAATGGACATCTTGTCATCAAGGTTTTTGAAAGCAATGAAGCGCAAGTCTTTTTGAAGGAACAAAAGAAGCGCTTTAAGGAATTTCATTATCTTCGTCCAAAATCTACGCGTAGCACCAGTAAGGAGTTCTTTCTGGTAGCCAAAGGTTTTCTCGCATAATAGAATCTAGTTTATGAATTTTAAGGGAAAAAAATTAAGATATCTCCTATTTATTGTTTGGGGAGGAGGCTTGGGACTTATTTTTTTAAGTTCAATCTCTTTAGCCAATATATTTCAAAAAGAGGATCAAAAAGAAAGTGTTTTGCGACGCTTGCGTGGTCCCTTTTCTGATACTTTTCTTAGCACAGGGAACGCCGTTGCACAGATTGATGTTGCAAGCACATCATATGAACTCAGTTATACCTTGGATGATGAGCTAGAGTCTTATATTAGAAGTGATATTAAGCGTTACCGTCCAGACTATGTGTCTGTCGTCGTTTTAGACAATGACTCTGGTGCGATTTTGGCTGCAATTGATTATGATCGCCATAAAAAAAGTTTTGGGCGGAGTTTAACATTTTCGAGCACGCATCCCGGCGCTAGTCTTTTTAAAATTGTGACTGCCGCCGAATTGCTGGAAAACTCAGACATGGAAGTTGAGAGTAAAGTATTGTTTACGGGGAAAACGACAACATTATATCGCAATCAATTAAAGCAAGTTCCTGTCGAACGACGCTGGGTGCGAAAGCACAATATGAAGCAAGCCTTTGCGCTTTCTAATAACGTTTATTTTGGTAAAGCTGCGACCAATAAGATTTACCCATCGAGTATTATCAAAACCTCTTCAAAGTTGGGTTTTTATCAGGATCTTATGGAGGAGCTTGATATCGGAAAATCAGTTGTGATGATTCCTCAAAATAAGTATGAGTTGGCGGAGCTCTCTTCTGGCTTTAATGATGAAACCATGATTAGCCCTATTCATGCGGCATTACTCGCGCAAGCTGTTGCAAATGGAGGGTCTTGGAATACTCCTTATTTAATCAGCCAGGTAAAAGAACAATCTAAGGCTGTTTGGACTCATGATGGAAAAGCCTCTGATCATCAAGCGCTTTCTAAGAAAACGGCAGAAGATTTAAGCTCAATGATGGAATATACAATTAAGCATGGTACCGCACGAGGTGCTTTTAGAAAGATGAGTCGCTATTTTGATCGTACGATTAAAGTGGGGGGAAAGACAGGAACAATTACAGGAGGACTTCCTTATGGCAAACATGATTGGTTTGTAGCCTATGCTAAGCCTCAAGATGAAGGAAAGGGCAAGGGGATTTCTGTATCTGTCATGATTGTGAATAAGAAAAAATGGTATGTAAAATCAGCTAGCTTGGCACAAGAGATTATTAATTATTATCGCAAAAAATACTTTCTATAAGGATGCTAGAAAATGGAAGATGAAAAAAAACTAGAAGAAGATAATGGAGCAGTGATTGAGGAGCTCTCTGGTGGCGATGGGAAGCCTCTGACGCAGGATGTAGGCGAAGAATCTTCTGGTAAGAAAAAGCTTTCACGCAAAGAGAAATTTAAGAAAGAAGCAAAGTCTATTTTTTGGATTGTATTTGTTGTTCTTTTGTTTCGTTCGGTTTTCTTTGAGCCCTTTAAAATTCCTTCGGGTTCTATGATACCGACTTTGATGATTGGCGATTTCATTCTCGTCAATAAAATGGCTTATGGACTAAAGGTTCCATTCACTGATTTTTTTGGTGATCCCATTTATATTACTGGCCCCAAAAAACCTCAGAGGGGAGATGTTATTGTCTTTAAATATCCCAAAGACACGTCGGTCAACTACATTAAGAGGGTGATTGGTTTGCCTGGAGATGTTCTTGAGGTAAAAGATAAAACCGTTTATATCAATGAAAAACCGATTGAGGGTGTGGAGTTTGATGGAAAAGAAATTATGGCCGATATGGATGATAAATTTAAAAACTATAATTTTAAATTCTTCCAAACGAAAACTGGAGAACATGATCATGTGATTCAGATTGATGGCGATAGTTTTTTCAATACCGATTATCCGCGTATTAAAATTCCTGAAGGGAAGTATTTTGTAATGGGAGATAATCGCGACTTCTCTTTGGATTCTCGATTTTGGCGTTTTGTGCCTTTCGAGTACATAAAAGGAGAGGCTTTGTTTGTGTGGTTTTCAATGATCATGCCTTGGAATGATGATCCTTTCAAGTTTCGTCCTTGGCGAATTGGAACCCCTATTATCTGAGTTTGATCGTTGTTGTTCCGTCATCAATAGAGCGAGACCATTCAAAGATATGACCTTTCTTTTTTAGCACTGCTCGCAGGTGATTTTTTAGTATTCCATCGCCGTGACCATGGATAATGGTCACAAAGGGAATATCGTTATTGCTGATTTGATAGAGAATCCTATCGGTCATTGCCTCGAATTCATCTAAGCGCATACCGCGTGCATCAATATTGGTTTTGAGGTCGTGTTCAGAGTGAAATGATTGTGTACTCTGTATTTTGGGTTGCTTTGCCCTTTTGAGATCTCCTAAGGGGAGGGTTGTTCGCATAACGCCCTTACTGACCTTAACCTGTTTTTTATTGCTATTGATTTCTAGTAAAGTGACTTTGCAGTTTAGTGTTGTTGAAAAGTAATGCTTTCCTATTTCAAGGTTTCCGGCGGGGGCATGAACTTTATTTTCGGTAGGCGCCACGGGGAGTTCCTCTTCCCGGGAATGGGCCATTTGTCCTCTGATTTTTTCAATTTCGCGAATGCTTTTTTTGGGTGACTCTTTGAGCTTATCAGCCTCTTCTTTAGCCGCATCAAGTAAGTCATTTAGCTCTTTTTCTTTTTCTTTAAAGAGTTTTTCCATTTGTAGCCTGAGATTGCCGAGAGCCGCTTGCTTTTGGTTTTTCAGTTCTTTGTTAAGTTGCACATTTTCTTGAAGTTTTCTATTGAGCTGCTCTTCATGGGCAGCTACTTTTTGCAATAGATCTTCATAAAATACCATCTTGGAATTGAGCAAATTTTTTGCCTGGCGAACAACTTTTTCGCCCAAAAATTTATCGCTGAAAAGGCGCTGAAAAGTTGATAGCGCCATAGAGCTTCCCGGAATACCCGTCCTCAATTTGAAATTGGGAAGTAGGCTTTGGGCATCGACCTCCATATGAGCAGAGATATAATCTTTTTGCTCGTGCATTTGGCTTTTTAAAAATTGATGGTGCGTGGAAATAAACAAAAGTGTACGCGAACTTTGTGCTATTTGATCGATCATTCCAAGGGCCAAGGCAGATGCCTCTTCTGATGATGTCGAGTTGAAAATTTCATCAATGACAATGAGATTTGCTTTATCTAGATCATGAAACAATTCGCCATAGGATTGTACTTCCGCTGAAAAACTACTGAGTCCTTGGTTGATATTTTGCCCATCATTTCCTAGGAAATAGATGCCTTCAAAAAAGGGAAGGTTTGCATGTTTAGCCGGTACGAAAATTCCGAATTGTGCTAAAAGAGACGAAAGGGCTATTGACTTGAGGGTGGCCGTCTTTCCTCCTGTATTGGGGCCTGAGATGACGAGCCCTTTTTGGCTTTTGATGTGAATGTCATTTTTGATGGGATTTTCAATCAAGGGATGAAAGAACTGGCGCAATTCCAGTGCATTTTCATTATTAAACCAAGGGCGAGAATAGCCATTTTGTAGCGAAAATATTGCCTGGGCCCAAAGTTGATCTAGTTTGGTGAGATTTTTGTAAAAGGAATTAATCGTTTGAGACCAAGGGCTGAGTTTGTGGCAAAAATTATGGCAGAGCTGAAAAATAATCCCATCGATTTCGGAGAGAATTTCTTGGCGTTCATTGTTGAGATCTCGAATTTCAGGAGGTTCTATGAATAGGGTTTTCCCTGTTTCCGATCTTCCGCGAATTCGGCCAAAGCTGTTGGTATAATTATCGGCCCGCAATGCAACAACATAGCAATCATTAATGACATCATGTCCTTCAAATTGAAGAGATGATTCCCATTTGGAGGAGCGACTTAATTCTCCAATAATTTTGCGAATGCGATCTTCTAGCTGCATGAGTTTGATAGACAGGTGCTTGAGCTCTGGATGACGTCCGTAATTAACTGAACCATCGGGAGAAACGATAAGTCTGAACTCTTTTAAAAATTCGCGAGACAATTTTGAAGTATCTTCGGGGGCAAGACTGTAGGGTAGGGTCTTGAGCTCGACTTTACTTTTTTGAAAACGCATATAGGACTCAATTAAGCCCGCAATTATATTGAGTTCTGAAAAATTGAGGAGAAATTCTTTGGAGATACCTTGTAAAAATTGTTCAAGAGCCAGGCTTTCTTCTAGTAGTAAAAGAGAATCTTCAATAAGAGCAGAATCGTGCAGATAGACTTTGTGGAGTTTTTCTATATCATCAAAATGAGCGATAAGAAGATTAGGATGAGAAAAGGGTTTTAAGGGAGTGACAGGTCTTTTTTTGCTAAAAGAGAGAACTTTATCTTGGATAATAGACCAATCATCTTTAAGTAAATTATTATAGTTGTCAGAAAACGAATTTTGTAAAAAGTTTAAACTCATGAGAACGATTCCATTAAAAAAAGCTATAGAAGATATTAATGCGAGCAATGAGAAAGAACAATGGGGCCAAGTGCAGAAGATTTTTACTTCCCCTGCGTTTTTGTCATTTGCAGTGCACTTTCCTGGCCGCACGCGTTATTTTGTTCTCGGAAGAGGAAAAAATGCGGTCGGTATTTGGGAGGGAAAGAGCAACATTCCGAGTGATTTGAGAACATCTGATCGCTTGCTGGAGTATTGTCGCCATCATTTTCAATCGTCGCGCTTTTTAAAATTTGTATATTTTTCAGAAAAAATTCCATTGCTCATTCCTTTTTTTAAGGGAGAGCTGAAGCACTATTTGATGATTTCTTGGGCAGATCGGCGTTTATACTTTGCTCACTGCCAGCAGCTTGATGAAGGACGCTATTCCTGTTTTCTTCCTTTCCTTGGGGAACGCAAAGAGATCAATGCAAAAGAAGATGAGCTTTTGAGTGAAATGGAGAAGCTATTCCCCACTGAGTTTTTAAAGGAACAGCAAAATAATTCAAATGTTAAAGAATTATTGGAAGATGAATGCCAATTTGTTGCTCGCCACTTGCAGAAGGGTGAAAGTAGACAGAAGAAGCGCTTGTCCAAGAAAAAAGAAAAGATTGAAAAAGATTTAGAACAAATCAGAGAATGGAAAAGTTTGCAGCAGCAGTGTTTTGTATGGCAAATTGATCCATCGCCTTTGCGGAGTCTTCAAAAATTGGAGCATCGAGGGATTATCGTTAAATTCAAAAAAGAAATGAGTGAGTTCCAGAAGCTGGATAAAGTCTTTATAAAGGTAAAGGGACTAAAAATTGCGGAGTCCATTCAAGAAAATCGTCTTAGGGAGTTGGAAAAAAGTATTGAAAATCTTGGCGATCAGCAGCTTGAGTGGGGCAGAGAGACGCTTAAGTCATTGGTTACTAAAGTTCTCTGGAGTGAAAACTTTAAAAAAGAAAATACAGCGGTCACTAAATCTTCGTCAATAATGGCCGATTATTTTGATCTAAAAATAGGTGTTTCGACTTTCAAAATTGCAATTGGGAAAAATGCTCAGGCAAATGATCAGTTACGTTCTCATTGGGCGAGTAAAAATGATTGGTGGCTTCACTTGGAGCAAGGGACAAGTGCCCATCTTTTTGCAAAACAGTTGACGGGAATGCTTGATGTGGAGAGCCTTTCGTTTCTCGCGAGTGCTTTGGCTGAGTATAGTGGAGTGAAAAACTCAGGTACGGTGGCAATCATTTATACTCAGGTAAAGAATTTGAAAGGAGTTAAGTCTCAGCCAGGGAAAGTCATTTTCAAAAAAGAGAAGCATGTGGTCATAAAGATTGACCTAGACTGGTGTAAAAAAACAAACTGAATTAAAATATCACGAGAAAAGAGTGGAGTTTAATTATGAAAACAATCTGGTTGCAGGTTTTTGTTTGTTTCTTTTTATTTTTAAGTGCCGAAAAAACGTTTTCTCAAGAAGACGCTAGAGATTTGATTAAGATCAATGATCTAAGAACCTATTACCTAAAAGATGCGGGAATTACAGACATTGTCTTTAGCGTTGCTAGTGATCAAGTTTTGAATATCATCAATCAGAGTCAAATTTTTGGAAAAATAGAGTGGATAAAATTTCGCTATTATTGGTCAAAGACTTTGGACAAGAAAGCCGTTGAGATTGAAGGCTTGCCAGCAGGTTTTTTAGAGCAAAAAAATTCTTACAAATCGCAAATGATAGGAAAACTCGATTTGGTTTTAGGACAAACACTAATGGATAGGCTTGATGGCTATAAATTAATTTTGCAGAAAGAGGGAAAAGGGGAAAGTAAAATCGTTGCATTGGATTCCTCTGGGCTAAAACATGTCAGTGAGTATCACGTCTATTTTACGGCAAAAGATATTTTACGGCGTATTGAAGCGTATTCTCCTTCGGGGCATGAGATACTTCTATTCAACTATAATAATTTTCCATGGAGTAAGGGGAAATATGTTTTAACTCGACTTGAGTATCAGAATAGGGTGGGGGAAGATTTGTCCGAATCAGTCTATGATCTGATGTATGGTTTGGAGGGAAGTTGGGGCGTTTTGCAGTCATTAAGCTTAAAGCAAACCGAAACAAGGATGATTTTGGACCCGAGCGGGGAAAAGAAAGCAATGGAAACTCATGTTGAAACAAAATTCATTTTTCATGAGTATCTGGTTAATAAACAAGCAGGAAGAGAATATTTTATCAATAAAAAAAGATAGCTATATGGAGGCATTATGGCCGAAACGACAAGAGAAAAAGTATTTAGTGTATTAGAGAGGGCCAAGACCATCGTCTATGGGCAAGATGATATGTTGGAAGCAATTGTTGCTGCCTTATCATGTGAGGGACATCTATTGATTGAGGGGATGCCTGGGCTTGCTAAAACACTGAGTGTGTCTACAATGTCACGCTTGTGCGATTTAAATTTTAAAAGAATTCAATTTACTCCGGATCTTCTGCCATCGGACTTGATAGGCACGATGGTGTTTAATCAGTCTACCAATGAGTTTACGACTAAATTTGGACCTATTTTTACTCAGCTCTTGTTGGCCGATGAGATTAATAGATCGCCTGCCAAAGTGCAAGCTGCCCTATTAGAGGCAATGGCCGAAAAACAGGTCACTATTGGGGATCATACTCATAAGTTGAATTCTCCTTTTGTTGTTTTAGCGACGCAAAATCCAATTGAGCAGGAAGGAACTTATCCTCTTCCAGAAGCGCAGATGGATCGTTTCATGATGAAAATTCATGTGGATTATCCTGATCTTGAATCAGAGAAAAATATTCTCGATTTAACACCTAAGAAGATTGATTCGCTAGAAGCCTGTATTGGCGCAGATGATATTATGGGGATTCGCGAAGAAGTCAGTGCTATATATGTTGATCCTAAAATTAAATCCATGATTGTAAGACTCGTTCAAGCAACTCGTCCTGGTCAAGCTGGATTTCTTAAAGAATTTGATGGTGCAATTCAGTGTGGAGCTTCTCCACGGGCAAGTATTTGGCTTTATAATTTAGCAAAATTTAAAGCATTTATGGCAGGAAAGGATTATGTTTCTCCTGAAGAAGTAATGGCCATTGTTCCTGATGTCTTGGGCCATAGAATTATTTTGACTTATGAAGCAACGATTGACCAAATGAATACGAGAAATATTTCTCTGAAAATAGCGAACTCTTTGGTGTGATATATGGATTTGAAGACCATCGAAAGAGTTGTTGGTCAAATCGAACGGACGCTCTTTCGTAACTCTAACTATTATTCCATAGGTATGTTGCGTTCTCACTTTAAGGGGATGGGGCTGCAGTTTCGTGAACATCAAATCTATGTTCCGGGGGATGATGTTCGTTTCATTGATTGGAAGATGTTGGCGCGAACAACGCATCCTTATATTAAGACTTTTGAAGAAGAGAGGAATGTTGAAATTGTTGTGGTCTTAGATTTATCTCCTTCAATGCTTTTGGGATATGAAGGTAAGAGCAAGTTGGAAGTTGCAGTGGAATTGACTGGTCTTTTATATCTTTTGGCCCATAAAACAAAGGATACTGTTAAGGTGATTTTGTTCGGAGAAGAGATTAAGACCTTACCTAATAAAGTCGGTAAGGAGGGAATCAGTCTCTTGATCAATACATTAGAAAAGATGGGGGTATTAAATGACAAGGGGCATGTGAATTATTCCTTCCGTTTGTCTCAAAAAACCAGCGAAAACTCACGTCTCGCAACGATTAAAAAGTACCTTGCTCGTCGCAAAGAGGTTGTTATTTTTTCTGATTTTATTGATTTAATTCCTTTCGTACAGCTAAAGAGAGTTATTCGTCATAGCAATGTTCATTGTTTCCAGTTGACGTCACCTGTTGATCTTATGAATTCGATTCCCTATTCTTTGTTTTTGGAGAATTCGGAAAATCAAGGGGAGAAAAGTCTCATCAAAGTTAAGGCGGAAGGAGAATTTAATCAGTTGAAAAAAATGCTAGGAAAGAAGTTTAAGAGTCTTTCCGTTGAAGAACGCTATTTAGAAGAATTTGTTAAGGAAATGTTGTGATACGGTTTTGGTTTATATTTTTTTCTGTTTTTATTTTGCAATATGCTTGTGCCCAAGATAAGGGCACATTGAAATTTTTAGAGGCAGATTTAAAAACTGGTGATGTTGCAACTTTGCAGCTTGAGCTTTGGCCTAGTTTTGAATTGTCGAAGGATATATTTGAAAAAGAGTATTTGGGAAAAAAATTATTAGGTGCCTTTTTTGTGACGTCGGTCAATTCTTTTAAAAAGCATAACAATAATGAAGATGTCAGTCAGCTTGAACTCAAGGCGATTGTTGGGGCTTTACCTGCGGAAGGTGTTTCATCGAATTTGGCCCTTGGGGAGAAACATTATCAGATTGACTGGGATCGTAGTCTGGTGGTGTTTCAGTCAGATGAAGAAAAACAGCAGGACTTTGTTGTTGTTGAACAGGGCTTTCAGACTGTTAAAACATTCACTATCTATATCATTTTGATTGTTGTTGGAATATTTGGAGCGTGGATTTTTTGGAGCAGAAAGCAAAAAATTGACCGTGAAAGAAAGCGTATACTGAGGCAAACAGAGGAGCGGCGCAAGCAAATTAGTATATTTAGAGAAATGTTTGAAAATGCCAAAACGCGTGAGCATTTTGAAAAAATATTTAGCGCACAAGGAGATTGGCAGAAGTTGCTGGGGAAAGAAACTTATCCTATGAAATCTTTTTTAGAAAAAGTTGCATTAATTCAATTCAAAAAAGAATGGTTGGATACCGAGTTGATGGAAGTAATAACTGCCTTTGATGAAATACGCCATGTTTGGAAGAAGGTGGAGGATCATGGAATATAAGTATCCAGCCCTTTTTTTTCTTGGTGTTGTATTGGCTTTGTTTTGGAGCCTCGATTTCTGGCAAATTTTTAGAAGGGCACAACTTGTTTTCCCATTTAGTGCTATCAAAAAGAGAAAAATTCTTCCTGTGATGCGTATTGCCACTTGGATTATGGGTCTTCTCGCCTGGGGTTTGATTTCCTATTCGTTAACTTTGCCCCGTAAGGCATTGACCGTTATCCCCGCAAAAATAAAGGTAAATGATATTTTCTTTGTAGTCGATGTTTCGCGTTCTATGCTGGCTGAGGACTTTTATCCCAATCGCTTAGAGGTTGCGAAGCAGAAGATCAAAGACTTTGTCAAACAACGCCCAACGGATCGCATTGGTATTGTTATGTTTTCCGAGAGAGCTTTTACTCTTCTACCTTTGACCACCGATATGGATTTGATTGAAAAAATTATCGCAGATATTAATGTTGGTTTTTTAGGAAGTGGTACGGCCATTGGAGATGCATTAGGGCTGGCTGTCGCTCGAGGAGTTAAGAGCGAGGCTGAGAATAAGGTTATTATTTTGTTAACTGATGGTGTGAGCAATGCGGGAAGTCTGTCACCTATGCAGGCTGCCGAAATGTCTAAAGATGAAGGAATTAAAACCTATACCATCGCGGTTGGCGGAGATCAGAATGCGCGTTTACGTGGTTACCGCAGTATTCCGGGCGGCAGCATTGATTTTAAAGTCTTAAAACAGATCTCAGATCTAACTGGGGGGAAAAGCTATTCTGCTGCTAACGAGGAGGCTTTATCTGAGGTCTTTGATGAAATTCAGCAGTTGGAAAAATCGGAAATAGAAAGTCAGTCTCAAGTTGTCTATGAGGAGTTATTTGCACGCTATCTTCTGTGGGGAGTACTACTTTTGTTATTTGTTGAGCTAAAGCGCCGCTTTATTTTGAAGGAGGTGCTATGAGCTTTCTTCATGGAGAATATTTTTGGTATCTCATTATTACTTGGGCATTAGTTGGTATCTTTTTGTATCGGCAGCGTAAGCATTTTGAAACATTCATTCGGCGATATTGGAATCATCGCTTTTCGATTGGGCGTTTTTTATCTTTCTTTCCCTATTGGCTGGCTTTTTTATTTATGTTTTTGGGAGTCCTTGATCTTAGAGAGCAGCCTAAGAGTATGCAAGGGCAAATTCCCGAGCAAAAGACAATTATCTTATTGGACACATCGGCCAGCATGTTGGTTGAGGATGTCAGACCGAACCGCTTAAAAAAAGCCATTTGGTTGACCAAACATTTTGTGAAGCATGCACCAGGGCATCAAGTAAGCATAATGGTTTTTTCTGATATGGTTAAAAAGTTAGTTCCCTTCACTGGAGATATGGATCTTATTATGGGGAGGCTATCTTCCCTTGAAGAGTTGGATATAAAGGCTGCTGGCTCAAATTTATCGATGGCCTTGATGGAAAGCTTACAATATTTCAAGACGAGTGCAGGGACGAATGAAAAGGTTCAGGGAAATCTCCTCGTAATTACAGATGCAGAGGAAAATGCTGATCAAATGGATCTCAATATTCCTGATACTATATCTGTTGCAATGGTTGGAGTGGGAACCTTGAAAGGGGGGCCAATCCCATTGCGCGATAAAAATGGATATTTTTCAGGGAACAAGAAATTTGCTGGAGAAGTCGTTATTTCCAAACTTGACGAAGATCAGATGAAAAGCTTTTCATCTAAAATAAAAAGTTTCAAATATTGGATTGCAACTTCTTACTCTTTGCCAACAGATGATATTCTTTCTTTCTTCTCTCAGGCGCATCAGCAAAGAAATTTCTTGGGGACCGTTGTTGTGCGGGAGGTGAAATCTCATTACCTGGTGTTGATTGGGTTGGCATTCTTTTTATTGGCCATATTTTTGCGTTATTTTAAATCATATGTGCCACTTGCTTGCTTACTCTTCGGTTGTTATGTGTCTCAAATGATGGCCCAAGAGCCTGAACCGGTAGACCCTTTAAAAAAGCAATATGAGGAAAAAATTAAAGATTTGGAGGGGAAAATAAAGACATTAGAGGCTCACCCTTCTGAAAAGTTAAAATTGGCAGAATACTATCTACGCGCGGGGGATGCCGCAAAATCCTTAATGTTATTAGATGAAAACCTGGATGAAAACAAGGTGGATGATTTATTAGAACATCCCGATGCATTTACCAATAAAGGCACGGCTTTGATTAAGCAGAAAAAA
>QKCN01000116.1 GCA_003245675.1 Bacteriovoracaceae bacterium
ATGCAGAAGCAAATAAAAAAGTTTCTATGGAAATTGCGACAATGATTTCCTCTAAGCTCGCAAACACTCGCTCCGGGCAACTCGTTATTGATCGCTATAACAAAGAAAACCCTGGAATGAGACGCCATTTTGAGAGTTCTCTTGCACAAAAAAGTATGGCTTTTTTAAGAGGTGCCAGAGAGGAAGATTCTTACTGGGAAGAGAGAGATTACTCTAAGGTTGGTGGAAATAAACGTGTTTATGTTTGTCAGTCTCTTGTTAAAATTGCGGCCCAAGACCTTAAAGCTGCACTAAACAAAACGGCCAACAAAGCTCCACAAGTAGTAGAAGACCAAGAGGCTAAAGCAACAGTTAAGCAAGCTCTCAAAGGAATTGATAAATATTTTGATTCTTATAAGGCAGAATAATTTTCTTCGAATGAGGATGACATGAAGTTTTTTATACCTAGTTTCATTTTTCTTTTGTCCATCAGTGGCTCTTATTGTGAAGATGATGCTTTTAAAGAAATGGATAAAGCGTGGAGTGGTTACGAAAAGTCTGTAACAGCAGAATACGATAACTATGAAAAAGAAGAACAAGCGGCATGGAACAAAATGAAAGAACGCATCAAGGCCAAATGGACCGATGCCGCAATGCCTGGGATAAAAAAAGATGTCGTCTATTCTGCAGAAGATGAATCGCGAACTCAACTAGACTATGAAAATGGAAAAATTGAACTCGATATGCTTGTCTCTGATTCTAAAAATACCAAAGAAGAGCTGCAAGATAAAATTTTTGCAGCTCTTCAAAAAAGCTTCTCCTCCTCTGACGAAGCCAGCTTAGTAAACTGGAAAGAGATAGTTAAGGACGCAGCGAAACTAACAGTTAAGACGTCCAAATGGGGCATTCAGCAGCTGAAAACACTTTCCCGTGCACTGGCTGACAAAGTCGAGAAACAAAAAACGATAGTTGCTGGTGATAAAAAGCCAAGAGAGCTCTTTACTCTTTCAGTTTCGATGGTTCCCGATTACGTCAAAAAAAGGGCAGCGAATTTTTTGCCAACAGTTAAGCACTGGGCAGGGAAATACAATCTCGACCCTGCTTTTGTACTAGGCCTCATGCGCCAAGAATCAGCCTTCAATCCGAAGGCCCGTTCCTACATTCCCGCCTTTGGCCTTATGCAAATTGTTCCTAAATTTGCTGGCGAAGAAGTACTCACCGCCGTAACAGGCAAAAAAATGAGACCAGATTCAGATTTTCTCTATGACCCTGCCAAAAACATTATGGTGGGAACAACTTATTTGCAACTACTGCGTGACAAATATTTTCCCCACATAAAAGACAGTCTCAAACAGCAATTTTTAATCACCTGTTCATACAACTGGGGACCAGGACGCATTCTCAACGCAATAAAGAAAGGTAAGATTAGCCCCAAGATGTCACACGAAGAACTCTATACAAAGCTGCGAGAAATTGCGCCAGAAGAAACAAGTATCTACTTAAAGAAAGTTACACAATACGCAAATGATTTCAGGGGGCTCTAGCTTTTAAAAGAGGTTTTGATTGTTTTCGACGTTGCAATCCAAATTATTTCTTTTTGTCACAAGTGCAGTGGCACTGCTTGCTCTATCAATTATCTATGTAAGCACCAAAGAGGCTCGTGTCGTTCTGTCTGAACGAGAAGACATCAGGGCCCAAAACCTCACAGATAACGCCTTATTAAGTATTGAAGCTGAATACAAAGACTTGCTCTTTTTCCGAGAAAAGCTAATCGCAGAAAGAAAAAAACAACTCGAAGATATGGTGACTCTATCCATTGATATTTTTAAACAGTATCAAAGAAAATCGAAAGAAGGCAAAATGAGCTTAGCAGAAGCTCAAAAGGAAGCTTTCGCTCAAATTCGCCAAATGCGCTTTGACCGAGGCACTGGATATTTTTGGGTCAATGATCTTACGTCTCCTTATCCCATCATGCTCATGCATCCCATCCAACCTTATCTCGAAGGTAAAATTTTTAAAGACCCACGCTACAACACAACTGATTCTGGTGAAAACCTTTTAAAAGCAGCTGTTGAGCTTGTGTCACGTCAAGAAAAAGGATTCATTAAATACAAATGGCATAAACCCAATAATGAAAAAAGCAAAACGCAATTGCTGCCCAAAATTTCATTTGTCCACATTTTTAAACCTTGGAAACTTATGATAGGAGCGGGGATCTATCTGGACGACATTGAAGCAGATGTGAGCAACCGCTTGCAGACGATTAAAAATGATCTAAAAACTATTTTCAAGAGAACCCCTTTGGGTGCCGATGGATATATGTTTATTCTCGACGGCAATAAAAGAGTCGTCATCCACCCATGGTTACCTGAAGGCTCAACTCCAACAAACATAAACTCTCTTACCGGCAACCTAATTGTAGATGATATAATTAATCTTCCCCAAAGGAAGGCAAGATTCTTAAACTATACTTGGAATAAACCACAAGATCCCACCAACTACACCTACGCGAAAAAGGCTTATATTCGCTATTTTCAACCTCTTGATTGGTATTTTGCCGCCACACTTTACCTCGATGAAATCAATGCACCTCAAAACAAACTCATCGACAAAATATTGATTTACACAGGAAGCCTCTTTCTTATTTTTACGATCCTATCTTGGTTTCTAATGCGAAGGCTTACCTCACCTTTAAAAGTTTTAACCAGCGCTGTCAAAGATGTTAATAAAGAAAATTTTCAAAATGCTCAAGCTCCCATTGCAGGCTCGCGAGAGATAACAACCTTGGGACACACCATTAATGAAATGTATGGTCTCATTCGCGAAAAAATATCTGAAACAGAACGCGCCAATGCCGCCAAAACAATCTTTATGGCCATGATCTCGCATGAAATACGGACTCCTCTAAATGCCATTATTGGCTTTTCCGAATTACTCTACTCCCAAATTGAAAACCCAGAACAATTGCGCTCTTTGAAAAGGATCTTAGAATGCGGAGATTCTCTCTTAGAAACAATTAATAATGTTCTTGATATTTCAGCCATTGAACATGGCATTGAAAAAACAGCACATATTGATTTCAATCTCAAAAATATGCTGAATAAAATTTCAGCTGTTTTTCAGGCAAAAGCGGAAATGAAAAAAGACCTCAACTTTGTTTTTGAATACGAAGCAGATCTTCCTCTGTATTTCCACTCTAGCTCCACATGGATTCGCCAAATAGTCATTAACCTCCTAAGCAATTCCTTTAAATTCACGAGTTCTGGTGAAATCCAACTCCTCATCAAGCGTAGTCCTCACCAAGCAAGAGATTCTCATACGGCCATTGATTTCATTGTCCGCGACACCGGCATTGGTATTTCGCATGAAAATACGGAAAAGATTTTAGAACCATTTTCTCAAGAAGCAGACTATATTTCTCGTAAATTTGGTGGCACAGGCTTGGGCCTATACATTGTAAAAAACTTTATCGAAACCCTTGAAGGGACATTCACAATTTCTTCAGAAAAAGATCAAGGCACCTGCTGCACTGCAACGATTCCTCTCCCTTTATCCTCTCCCGAAAATATCCTCAAAGTGCAAGCAGAAGACACGGCCAACCTGGAAGAATTTCATGCTCACAGCCTACTGGTTGTCGATGACTCTGAAGACAATCGCACTTTGATGCACCATAAACTAAAAGGAATTTTTGATGTTATTGACTTTGCCGAAAACGGAAAAATTGCCTGTGATCTAATGGAAGAAAACAATTATGAATTCATTCTCATGGACATTCAAATGCCAGTCATGAGTGGTTATGAGGCCGTTGAAAAAATCCGTAAAATGGAACTTCAAACCAAAAGGCAAAAAAGCTTAATTATCAGTTTGACGGCCCATGCCTTTGACGAAGAAAGGAGTAAAGTGCTGAGCTCTGGATTTGACGACTTCATTAGTAAACCCATCAAGATCAATGATCTGCTAAAGTGCTTTATCCGCCTCCACACCCTTTATCTGAAATAAATAGCTAATCCCCGAAACCTTTTCATAATTTTGAGCAACAAAGGCATCAACACAGCTTCCATAGTCAACCCACTTATATCCCCAAATATCCCAACGCGCAGTCCAGATAAAATGAGGTTTCCTCTGTTTCAACATTTCACAGACGGGAGAACGTGATTCCACTCTCTCTCGTTCGCCCATCCAAGGCAAATAATAAACACCAGGATAGGCCGTTAAGCGCTTTGTCTCGAGATAAATAATGGGTGTAATGGGCATAACGGCAATACGTTCACCAGGAGCGGTATTTCTTTTTATATATTCAATGGCATCTTTTTTATATTGAGAAATCATTACCTCACTAGGCCACTGGGTAAATGTTTTCCAGCCCCCCAGACCAATCGCGGCAATGATCAGCACAGGAATGCCTATTTTTTTTCGCTGTAATGCAATAAAAGAAAGTAATAAACACAAACTCAGATAATAAGGGCCGGCATGAAAATTGAATCCGCGAACCTTAAGAGTTTGCATGAATACAAAACTTATCAAAAGAGGAACAAACCAATTGCGTTTTTTAAAATAGCAAAACAATAAAGCCGGGAGCCAGAGCAATTGCCAAAAGCTGTCCCAGACAGAAAGAGAACTGGAACTTTGGGAGACAAATCCGGAATAAATATCAGTATTAAACAAGATGTAATCGCGCCAAAACCCATTCCAATCGCCGCAAAAACTCAGCCAAATTGCCTGAATAGCAAGAACTAAAATTCCAGCAAATACACCCCAAAGAATTTCTTTTTTATAAGAACGCCGAATTCCCCAAAAAAGAACCAAACACAGCGATATTAAAAAAGTAAAGGCGGCCATTAAAGTGGCGGAAGTAAAAAGCGCTAAAGCAGCTCCGCCAACCATTGCTTGTTTGGCAGAAATTTTTTGATTAAAATAGATCGGCAGCAAAAGCTGTACTGCAAAGATCAAAAAGAAAACGCCATAGTAAAGTTCTGAAAGAACCATATGCCCATACCAAGATGGCATAACCAAACTAACAATCATTAGAAAAAAAGAGCCCCATCTCCACTTTGCTGCAGAACTCAACGACAAAGGGGCTTTTACGATACTCCACCCCAACAGTAGGTAAGAAAAAATCGGTAACAAGCGAAAGTGCCAGTAACTATCGGTCGGTGAAAGTAATGATATAAAAAATGTCGTCAGATAATTAAGGGGTGCGTGATGAGAGAAAATATCAGCGTATAATCTCTCACCTTGAGTGAGCATCCAGCCAATGGCCATATGCTCACTCTCATCGGTAAACTCCCCCCAAAAGAGAAGTTGTATAGATCGAACAAAAAATACAAGAAGAAAAATCTTAGTGGACATGTCCGTGCTCTAATTCCTCTTTTGTTGCTTCGCGAATTTCAGCAATCGTCACATCAAAGTTTAGCTCAAGACCGGCCAAAGGATGATTTCCATCCAAAGTCACTTCTTCATCATCAACCTTAACCACTTTAAAAACCATCGGTCCCATCTGAGCATCAACTTGAAAATGATCTCCAACTTTTACTTCATCGGCATCAAAGCGATCGCGAGGAACAGATTGAACAAGTGTATCATCACGATGTCCATATCCCTCTTCTGGAGATACTTTAACATTCATTTGATGACCTTCTTCTTTTCCTTCCATTTCTTTTTCAAGACCAGGAATAATCATACTGTATCCTTGAATATAGCTAAGAGGCCCACGTCCTTCAGACTTATCAATAATGTTTCCGTCATTATCAGTAAGGGTGTACTCAAAACTTACCACCATGTCTTTTGCAATTTTCATAAAACTTCCTTTTTAATTTTAAGCCTTAACCAAAAGAGTCGCAGCTAAGGCCAACACAATCATAAAAAACTTTTTAATATTAAAACTCTCTTTTAAAAAGAGAACTGACAACAATATAGGAATAATAATAGCGATTGACGATAAACTTTGCACCAAACTCAAAGGTCCTGTGGAAAATGCCTTTAATACTCCCACATATCCCCAAAAATTTAATGTCCCAATCAGCGCTCCAAGAATGTAAGTCATCAAGTGTTCATGACGAGGCGCTTTCCCAACTCGCGACATCGTGCCCGTATAAGTCGCCGTTATAATATAGGAAAAGAAGATATAGGCCATGCGATCAACAGCGGTAGAAGCGAGTTTTCCCACAAATACCGAAAAACCATTTCCAATGGCCACCAGACCAGCAAAAATCAGTCCCTGTTTTAAATTAACAATGTCTCTCTTGTCTTTGCGAGAATCTGCCGCGACCAAAAATATAATTGCGAAAATACAAAGAATTCCGCCCCATTGCTTAGGAGCAGGCATTTCTCCTAAAACAGTTAAGGATAAAATTAGCACAATAATTAAACTCATTTTGGATAGAGTAAAGAAGTAGGATGTTGGAATATTTTTTAAGGCCCTAACCTTAGAAACAGCATTCAAAACGAAAAAACTTGAATTGAAAAAAGCATAAATGAGAATCGTTTTCCAATCAGCAAGAGAATGATCTCCCCACCATAATAAGATAGTCGACCATAGCACGACCGTTAAAGCGGCTTTATTTACGAGCCGAGAGCCAGACAAGCCGCGTTGCGCAGCTACCTTATAAAGAAAATTTAAGACTCCGTAGGCTAAAGCGGCCAACAAAGCATAGTGGGACCAATTCAAAAAACACTCTCTTTTCTATCGTGCGGCAATAGCATACAATAAAAAGCATGAAAGAAGAAATAGCACAATTCCATCAACTTTGTTCTCTTATTCCCGCCATGACTAAAAAAGGCGAGCACATTTATATCTATAATGAGAAAGATAAAATCGATTTATTTCTCTGTGCCCTTACACATGGTAATGAAACCATTGGGATCTATATCCTCAATTGTCTGTTAAAAAACCCCAAGCTTTTTGAAGATCTCAGTATCGGCTTTGCCCTGTTAAATACAGAAGCCGCACTTCAAGGAAAGCGCTTCGTCGAAAGAGATCTCAACCGTTGCTTCTCTTTTACGACCCATACGGCTGAAGACCAAATTGCAAAAGAAATCGCCCCGTGGTTACAAAAATCCAAAGTGGTTCTCGACCTTCATCAAACTCAAGAAGACAGCCTTTCTCCTTTTTATATTTTTGATTACAGCGAAAAGCAGCATGCCTTTGCAGAATCTCTTGGTATGAAAATCCCCATTATCGCCTCTGTTGGCGAATTTGATCCACTAGGAATGCCGTTAGAAGAATACGCTTCTAGCCAAGGTGCCACCGCTCTTACAATTGAGCTGGGAAAAAGAGGTTTTAACCAAGAGCGAATGGAGATTGGGGCACAAATTTGCATAAATTGCATGGAACTTTTGCAAGGTGAAAAATTTCCGAGAATAAAACTGGAACCTCTCTGGATGGATCACTACTACAGCTATGATGGGCGTGAGCTAATGCCCGGACTCAAAAATTTGCAATTTGTAAAAGAGGGGGAATTGATCGGTGAAAATTTAACGGCCCCTCACGATGCCGCCTTGATCTTTCCCAATTACAATAAAGAAGAAGGCAAAATCATGGTGCGCTTTGCACGTTCAGACAAAAAAAAGGGAGCTTAAAAGCTCCCCTATTTATCTCAAACTATTGAGCGTCGCAATGCTTTTGATAAGCGTCGGCATCCATCAGATCATCCAATTCAGAAGAATCAGCAATCTTAACTTTAACCATCCAAGACTCGAAAGCAGCTTGGTTTACTTGATCAGGAGTGTCGCAAAGATCAGTGTTAGATTCAATAATCTCACCTGAAATAGGGGCCAACAAATCACTGACGGATTTGATTGATTCCACAACACCAAAAGAATTTCCTTTTTCAATAGATTCACCTGCTTCTGGGAATTCTAAGAAAACGATGTCTCCCAATGCATTTTGGGCAAAATCAGTAATACCGACAGTCGCAGTATCACCTTCAATCAATACCCACTCATGATCATCTGTATACTTTAAATTAGGTAGAATTTTAGCACTCATTACTTATGTCCTCCTGTAACAAATGGCTGTTTTACATATTTAGCATCGTACTTACGTCCGCGAATGTCGACAATAAAATCAGTCTCTTCTGATTTTAATGGAAAAAGGTCTCTATCGGCATGGGCCAAAGCAACGCCCTTACCAAGTACCACTGACATAGTCCCCGAAACAATCGTTCCGATAACTTTGCCTTCTTTATTTTCAACTTGATAGCCAGGACGAGGAATACCTTTGTCCATCACAAGTTTAATCAGTCTCAATTTAGGATTGTAGTCTGCAAGAGCTGCCTTACCCACAAAATCCTCTTTATCCATTTTGATGGTCCATTTAAGGGCCGAATCAAGGGGAGTAATATCATCATTTAGCTCATGCCCATAAAGAGGGTATCCCACTTCCAAACGCAAAACATCGCGCGAAGCAAGACCACAAGGCACTACGCCATTTGCCATAAAAGCATCCCAAATAAATGCAATGTTTTCATGACTAGAGAAAATTTCAAATCCATCTTCTCCGGTATATCCCGTACGGGCCAAAGTCACGGGGTGACCATTAAAGCTCGTCTCAATAGCCGCATAGTAAGGAATGGTCGAAACATTTTCACCCAAACCAATCTTACTCAAAACTTCCTCAGTTTTAGGTCCTTGCAAAGCCAGCAAAGAAAATTCAGCAGAGCGATTAGAAATGTTGCAATCAAAATGAGTGCGCTCTTTTACGGAAGAAATCCAAGACCAGTCTTTGTCGATATTGGCAGCATTCACGCAAATCATGATTTTTTCTTCACGCAGTTTATAAACAATCAGATCATCGATAACAGTTCCATTATCGCGACAAAGAGGTGAATAAACGGCCTTGTTCATTTCTGCACCTTTGATGTCATTGGTTACCAGATAATCAACAAAAGAAATCGCCTCTTTTCCCTCAACAAAAAATTCTCCCATATGGGATACGTCAAAAATACCCACTGCATTTCTCACCGCCAATACTTCATCCTTTACAGATGTATACTGAATAGGCATATCGAAACCAGCAAAAGGCGCCATCTTTGCCCCAAGCTTTACATGGGCATCATACAAACTCGTTTTCGCACTCATCATGTTCTCCTATTTAACTTAGCTGCTAAAATTAAATTTTCCGCCAAACTCATAATGGTCATGGGCCCCACCCCTCCTGGCACAGGAGAGATTGCCTCAACTAGCGGACTGACTTTATCAAAGTCGACATCACCACAGAGCTTTCCATTTTCATCTTGATTAATTCCCACATCAATCACGACTTGCCTCTTCTCTGGATTAAAATATTTCTCTCCAAAGAACTTTGCATCCCCCGCGGCAGTAACAATAATATCGGCGCGCCGAGTATGTTCTTCGATACATTCCGTTCCCAAATGACAAAGAGTCACCGTCGCATCGTGATTGGTCAGTAAAACCGATAGCGGGCGCCCAACGATAAGGCTTCGCCCAATGACCACAACATTTTTCCCTTCCAGTTCGACACCATAGTAATTCAGCATGGTGACAACGCCTTTGGGAGTACAAGGAATCAGCTCAGCTTCACCACGTTTACCTTCAAACAAATGAAAGAAATTGCGATGATGAAAACCATCCACATCTTTAAGGGGATCGATAATTTCATTAGTACAGATAGAACAGAGTTGACCGGGGAGAGGTAATTGCACAAGAATGCCGTGCACATTTTTGTTATCATTAAGCTCTTGGATATTTTTCAAAAAATCTTCCTGAGAAATATCTTCGGGCAAATTAATAATCTCTGCCGATGCACCAATGCGATCCGCGAAGCGGACTTTATTGCGTGTATAAATAACGCTGGCAGGATTATTTCCAACTAAAATAATTTTCAAAGTTGGAATAATGCCTAAGCCTCGAAGTTTTTCACACTCTTCTTTTAAATGTTCGACTCGTCCCTCAACAATGGGTTTCGATTTGAGTATTCGTGTCAAAACTACCTCTTGAATTTTTTGATATTAAGGTAAAGGGAGTATAGTTCAGCAATCTTGGCTTATCAACCTAGGAACGCGCATAGTTGAGCACAAAGATTACAGCGGCCAAAAATATTAAAAAGATCCAGATTTTCATAAAAGCCTCACTTTTGACCATAGACTGATGCAATCCTTTGAGCTTACAATAAGTTATAGTGCTTTTTAAGGAGTTTTTTTGATAATTTTAGGCATCGACCCCGGTTCGCGCATTACTGGCCTCTCTTTTTTAGAGGTTTATAATAGAAAATTTAAACTCTTAGAGGCCCTTAGTCTTAAACTTCCTGACTCAGATGATCTTTTCGTGCGTCTGGGGGTCTTGGGCCGAGAATTGGAAAATGCCCTTAACCGCTATCCCGTTGATGAAGTGGCCATGGAATCACTCATCTATAAAAAAAATCCATCCACGCTTATTAAATTAGGACAAGCTCGCGGTGTGATTTTGGGAAAACTACTAGAACGCTTTCCGCATCGCATTTTCGAATACTCCCCCAATCTCATAAAATCCACAGTGTCTGGGCATGGTCATGCCGACAAAGTTTCCATTCAAAAAGCGCTGAAATTAGTACTCGGGGATTATGATTATGCTACCGAAGATGCCAGTGACGCCACGGCCATTGCCCTTTGCCACGCCCTCAATGCAGGTTCCGGTCTTAAATTAAATATGCCAACTGCACCAATAACAAATAAAAAATCTCGCGGTCTTGCTGCCGCCGTTTCTCATAGGGTGAATTCATGATTGCCTATCTTCAAGGAAAAATTCTCCACTCCGATGGAGAAAGACTCATTCTTTTAACGGCGACCGGTATCGGTTATGAGATCTTCTATAAAGGCTTAGTCGCCCCTCAAACAGATAAAGAATTTTATATTTATTCCGTCTACCGCGAAGATTCGCAAGAGCTATTTGGTTTTGATGAAATTGAAGATCGCCAGCTCTTCGTGCAGCTTATTCAAGTGCGTGGCGTAGGTCCCAAATCCGCTTATACCCTACTGGTCAACCTAGGGCGCAATCGCATTATTGATGCCATACTATTCGACCAGAAGAACGTGCTCAAAGAAGCTCCGGGCATTGGCCCCAAAGCTGCGGCACAAATTATTCTGGATCTCAAAGACAAAATGGCAAAAGGCGCACCAGCTAAAAAACAAATCACTCGCAGCAAAACAAGCAGCAGTGAAGTCCCCGCCTCCACCAATGTAGATTTCATCAGCGACGCCATTATGGCGGGAGCGGCCCTTGGCCTCAAAGAAGGCGACGTAATGGAGTTGGCGCGCCAATTGATGAAGAACAAAGAATACCAGAACTCAGAAGAACTGGTTCGCGATATTTTGAAAAGGTCAAACTAGATGAGCGAATTTTTATCTGCCGAACTACAAGACGACGATTACCAAAGCGAAGTAAAACTGCGCCCCTCTAATTTTTCAGAGTATGTGGGCCAACGCAAAATCGTACAAAATATTGAACTCATGGTGGAAGCCTCCAAGCTAAGAAAAGGCTCCATGGATCATGTATTGCTCTCCGGACCTCCGGGACTTGGCAAAACATCATTGGCCATGATCATCGCCAAAGAACTAGGCGTAGGATTGCACGTGATCTCCGGACCTGCCTTGGAAAAAAAGGGAGATCTTGCAGCACTCCTTACCAACCTCGCTCCACGTGACGTCCTCTTTATCGATGAAATTCACCGCCTTCATATTTCCATTGAAGAAATTCTCTATTCGGCCATGGAAGATTTTCGCCTCGACATCATTATGGGCCAAGGCGTTTCTGCGCGCACAATGCAGATCGATCTCGTTCCATTTACTTTGATCGGTGCAACCACACGTGCAGGACTGCTTTCCAACCCCCTACGCGATCGCTTTCAAGCTCAATTTTCTTATGACTTCTACCAAGACGATGAATTGGCGGCCATTATTCACGCCAACGCCAAAAAACTTGACCTTGATATTGAAGAAGAAGCACTCCTCGAAATGGCCAAACGTTCACGCGGTACTCCGCGTGTGGCCAATCGCATTCTGCGTCGCGTGCGCGACTACGTGTTAGTCAAAAGACTTTCCAAAGCAACAGCCGTAGAAGTTGATAAATCCCTTTCTCTTTTAGAAATCGATGAATTAGGGCTGGGAACTCTGGACCGTAAAATTCTACAAGTAATGAACGAGTACTATGGCGGCGGGCCCGTAGGAATTGACGCCCTCTGCGCCACTCTCGGAGAATCGCGCGACACCATTGAAGAAGTGCACGAACCATTTCTCTTAAAAGAAGGTTTGATTATTCGCACTCCGCGCGGTCGTCAGCTCTCAGAGAAGGGTAAAAAACATATTATTTTGAGAACTTAACTCATTCTGACAAAGGTTTCAGAAAAATTAACCATCAAATTTCAGTAAGTTGAAATTTCAATCCCTCATTATCTAACATTGCGCCTGTAAACAAGGTCACTTCAATAATATTTAATTACAAGTAGGCTACTCATACTCAATAATTCTATTTGACTGAAACGCCCTGAGTCTATATAATTTTCAATAGCTTAGATTTTCTCGTAGAAAATATTACAAAGGCATACATTTTTTGCAGTTTTTGTGGCATATGCCCTTATACTTAAAAATTGTTTTTGGGCAAAGCGCCAAGCTTGTCCCTTAAGACAAACTTATCGGAATTAACTTTTGTAGGATTATATATGGTATTTCAACGCACAATTTCCAGAGAAGTAGAAGTAACAGGTATTGGACTCCACACCGGAAAGAAGATTCGCTTGAAACTTCGTCCCGCGCCTGCCGACTTTGGTATTCAATTTAATCGCGTCGATATTCCAGGAGCCCCTAACATTGAAGCTCTTTCTAAAAATGTTGGTGCCACCGAAAACAATACCAGCTTGGGTGAAGGCAAAAATATCGTCAACACCGTAGAACACTTAATATCCGTGCTTTACGGCATGGGAATTAATAATATTCTTTGCGAAATTGATGGACCAGAAGTTCCTATTATGGATGGTTCTGCAGCATCTCTCATCTTCCTTCTAAAGGAAGCAGGTATTGCCACTTTGCATAAGCCTAAAAATTTTCTCGTCGTACTAGAAAAAGTTCGTGTCGAGCATGAAGATAAATGGGCAGAGATCACTCCTGCTAGCCGCTTAACCATCGATTCCACCATTGTCTTCGCTCATCCCAAAATCAATACTCAGAGAAAAACTTTTGATTTTACTTGTGAAAGCTATCTCAAGCATATCGGCCGTGCTCGTACTTTTGGTTTCTTGAAACAAGTGGACTACCTCAAGCGTCGTGGTCTTATTAAAGGTGCTTCTTTGGACAACGCCATCGTGTTTGATGATTATAATGTTGTCAATCCAGAAGGCTTACGTTTCGAAGACGAGTGCATCCGCCATAAAATCCTCGATACCATCGGTGATGTGGCCCTACTTGGCCATGAACTAGTTGGTAAAATCACTACCTATAAGTCGGGACACCATTTGCACAATCTTCTGTGTCATAAACTCTTGGCGACTCCTTCCGCTTATGAGATTATCCCGGCCAGCTCTCTTAAAGAAGATACGAAGTCCATCTTCGATCTCTCTCAAATTGTGACTGTTGCGCAATAAAAAGAGCCAGGTTTAATTTTTAAATTCAAAAAGGAAAAAGGACATGAAACTCTCATGTGGTTTTTGGCAAACTTTTAAAGAAGTGCCCAATGATGCTGAAATTACTTCTCACCAACTCCTTATCCGCGCCGGTCTCATCCAAAAGGCCAATGCCGGTTTATACAACTATCTGCCGGCCGGCTATCGCGTTATTCGAAAAGTTGAAAATATTGTACGTGAAGAAATGGACAAAGCAGGTTGCCTTGAACTTCTTATGCCCGTAGTAACTCCAGGTGAACTCTGGCAAGAATCTGGTCGCTGGGACAAGATGGAAGGCTTGATGCTAAAATTTAAAGACCGCGGCGGTCGCGATCTTTGTATCAGTCCCACCAATGAAGAATCCATCACTGACGTTTTTAGAAAAACAGTTAAAAGCTATAAGCAATTACCCGTAACCTTGTATCAAATCAATACCAAGTTCCGCGACGAAATTCGTCCACGCTACGGTCTGATGCGCGCACGTGAATTCATCATGAAAGATGCCTATTCCTTTCATAGCGACAAGGCCTCTTTGGATGAAATTTATGATAGACTTTTTAAAGCCTATGAAAATGTTTTCAAACGCATTGGCCTAGAATTTATCGCAGTCGAAGCTGACGGTGGGGCAATGGCCGATGGCGACGCCAAAACACACGAGTTTCAAGTCGTCGCCGAAAACGGTGAAGATGAAGTAATCTATTGCCCTAAATCTGGTTATGCTGCCAATCGCGAAAAGGCACAGACCAAAAGAAAGGCTACAGATTTTATTAAAACAGATGCACCAATAGAAGCCGTTGATACACCGAATGCCAAAACCATCGAAGAAGTTGCCAGCTTTCTAAAAATAGCTCCGCACCATACTCTCAAATCCGTTCTCTATACGGCCATTTGGGGAGAAGGTGAAAAAGCAAAAGAAAAGCATTTTCTAATTTTGCTTGTGGGTGACGATAGCTTAAATGAGATCAAACTTAAAAATCATGTGAAAGCAGATTTCTTGCTTCCCACACAAGAGCACATCATCAAAGATATGGGACTCGTTCCTGGTTTTGTTGGCGCCTATAATGCCCCTAAAGATCTACACATTATTTACGATGCGGCGATTGATTTAAATGCGGCCTATGTAACAGGTGCCGAACTCGACAAGCACTACATCAACTTCGTTCCCAATCGCGATGCCAAGGCTGAAAATGTAGTAGACTTACGCTTGGCCCAAGCGGGTGATCTAGACCAAAAGACTGGCGAAGAAGTCATTATCAAAAAAGGAATCGAAGTTGGACACATCTTCCAACTCGGCAACAAATACACTAAAGCACTTGAGTGTACTGTGCTTGGACAAGACGGACGCCCCATGAATCCACTGATGGGCTGCTACGGCATTGGCGTAACTCGTATTGTTTCTGCCGCCATTGAGCAGTGTAATGATGAAAATGGAATCATCTGGCCTAAGGCTATTGCACCTTACCAAGTTCACTTTTTAACGATCACCAAAAAAGGTGCCATCGATGAATTTGCTGGGGGGATGTATCAAGAAATTGTAGATGCCAAACTAGAAACCATCTATGACGATCGCGATCTTGGTCCAGGCTTTAAATTTAAAGATGCTGACCTACTCGGCATACCTGTTCAAGTTGTACTGGGCGAACGCGATTACGCCAAAGATGAAATGATTGAAGTGAAATCAAGAAAAACAGGAGAGCGAGTTCGCGTGAAGCGCGAAGATCTTATCTCCACCATCCAAAACTTTTTGGAAAAGGCACAATAATGGCAAGAGAGTTCGATATTATCATAGGGATTCACAGTATTGCGATGGCGATCAAATCGGGTCGCCGCCAATGTTTTAAACTCTATGCAACTCATGATGGAATCAAAGAACTCATGAGTAAAGGCGGACTCTCTAAAAACGAAATCAACGGCCTCTCTCAAAAACTCTGCCGAGATAATAATGAGCTCACTAAAGAAGCCACACGGCTCTTTAAAGAAATGAATCTCAGCTTTACGCGTTTCCCCTCGCAAGTTTTCCTCATGAGCGAACCCTTGGAAACAAAAGATGTCTCGTGGCTTTTTGAGCAAGCTGATAAAAGAGATGAAATGAAAATCATCTGCTTGGATCAGGTATCTGATGTACAAAATGGGGCGGCCATTTTAAGAACGGCCGCTTTCTTCGGCGTCAATGTGCTTGTCATTCCTCAAAAAGGAAACTTTGGAATTACTCCCGCCTTTTATCGCACGGCCTCTGGCGCAACCGAGTGTGTCGACATTGTATGCGTCGGCAATCTTTCTCGCTTCGTCAGAACCCTCGACGAAAAGGGCTTCCACGTCATTGGCATGAGTGAGCATGCAGAAAAATCTCTTAATGAAGTTGATATAAGCAACAGCAAAAAACGCTGTTTAGTTATGGGCGCAGAAGATGTCGGTCTTTCTAATGCCGTTAGTCGCTCTATCAAAGAAATTGTGGCACTCAAACCGCTAGGTGAAATTAAATCACTTAACGTATCTGTCGCGACGGCAATTGCAATGGAAAAAGTTTTTTCATAATTATTTGGTCAAAATATAAGCAGGCACATCATCTCGCTTTAAAATTTTGATATCCATAACCGCTTTGTTGACCTTGAAGCCGAGCTCTTTGGCCAATTCATCAACATGAACAAGCTCCGCCTCTGTTCCTGTAATTAAAACTTGTCCCTTCTTACTTACAACACGCTTGAGTTCATTCAAAACATCCATGCGATAGGGTAGATGAGCTGGATCATTTAAATTAAGTGCACCATCTTTAATGTCTTTCCATGGAAAGCCGTTCATCACAACTAAATCCATACTATCGTCATCAAAAGGAAGATTGCGTGCATCTGCTTGCACACCATTAGGACGGTTAACAACCCAAGTGTTGTGATCGTCAGGAATTTTTTTAGCAATTTCAGGATTGGCCTTCAACCACTCATCGTAGGACATTGGCCTTGGTGGATTTAATTTTTCGCGATAAATTGCATAACGATATTCTGCTACCGAACGAAAACGATCTACCGGAATACAATCTTTACAAATAGGAAGCTTGAAAGGACCAATCTCAATCGCCTTGTTCACATCTTTAGGAAGAAGCTTAACAACTAAGTCATCAATCGTTTTAACTCCATTCAAATGAAGGTCACAAGGCAGCTCTGCAAAAGCAAAGGAGAGCTTTAAAAGAAAAATAAGAACTAGAAATTTCATAAAACACTTATCGGAAAAAAACCTTTTTTCTGAATCACAAAAAAAAATAAGATTGACCCTATAAAATTTACAAATACAAGCGGCCACTAAAGCCAGGGAATATCAACAACTTAGCCACCTTAACACTCTCTTAACAAAACCCTGACATTACTTTTTTTTAGATCGTGTTACTTAGGCGTCATCAAAAAAACAAAAGTTTGATTTTAAAATAAAAAACGAAAATCGAAACTGATTTTAAACTTTAAGAGGAGAATCTTATGAAAACTTTAATCGCAACTTTGGCCCTAACTGCAACTATTGGTGCTTCCGCTATGGACATGATCACTGTTGAAAAATCAACAAACACAAAACTTTTCAACTCTGAAGCTCAAGCTCTTCAAGCTGCTTTAGCAATCGAAAGCAAAATCGACGCAGGAAAATTTAAATCATCTTATGCAAACTTTGATTGTGAAGATGGCTCTGACGCTGAATACAGCAAAAGAAGCGTTGAAGTAAAAAAACTATATATCGATGGGAAAGCTAAATTCCAAGGGATCGTTAACTTTGCCTTCACTTGTGAAGAAATGTACGTACTCTAATTTTACTGAGAACACTTGATTAACTTTTAAATAAAACTTTAAGGAGAACAACATGAAAATTTTAATTACTGTACTTGCTATGACTTTTGCTTTGGGCGCTTTCGCATGGGATGACAAAACTGATTTTAACCTAACTTATAATGCTGGTCTTTATGCTTCTGAAGCTCAAGCCCTTCAAGCAGGTCTTGCAATTGAAAAGAAAATTGAAAAAAACAAATTCAAATCAGTGTATGCTAATGGCAACTGTGAATTTGGTTCAGATGCTGAATATCGCAAAAATAGCATTGAAATCAAAAAGCTTTATGTAAATGGTGAAGCTAAATTTCAAGCAAACGTTAACTACATTATGTCCTGCGAAGAAGAATACCAAATGTAATTCATCTTCCCAGATAGGGGCCCCCTCTTTTAAGAGGGGGCTTTTTTTTGCTCGAAAATCATCATTTTTCAGCCAGTTGGACCTTAAGACCTATCCTTTTTACACACCAGTCGAAATACTTAGACTCTTTCGACACAATGCGTTAAAATGCTCCCAACTTATTATATACGACTTCCCATAACAGGAGATTTTCTATGAAAACTTTAATCGGTGCCCTTACTTTAACTTTTGTTCTAGGATCTTTTGCTTCCGATAATATGATTACAAGAAATTTAAATACAACTACAAAACTATTCGCTTCTGAAGCACAAGCTCTTCAAGCTGGATTGGTTGTGGAAGAAAAAATAGCCAAAGGAAAATTTAAATCACCTTACGCCAACGGCAGTTGCGAATGGGCACGAGATGCAAAATACAGCAAAGATAGCATTGAAGTTAAAAAACTTTACGTAAATGGCGAAGCCAAGTTTCAAGCACAAGTCAATTACACCATGACCTGTGAAGAAGAATATCAGATGTAATAATCTCTCGTTTTATATATCAAGGCCCCTTTGTTAAAAGGGGCTTTTTATTTTGACTGCCTTCCTTCCTTCAGTCACAATTATTACATGTATACATCAATTAACTTCAATTCTCTTGCTGAAGCACTCAAAACTTTTGAAGATGCAATTGCCACTCCTCCCAAATCAGATCTTGAAAGAGACGGTATTATTCAGCGTTTTGAATGTACATTTGAACACTGTTGGAAATTTATACTCACCGCCCAAACTCCGACTTAGACATTATTATATTCGATTCCAAAGAAGCACCAATCAATCCAAGTATTGCGAGTTTATTGGCCGAAGATTTTGAAAATAGTGTCATCCCATACAAAATCGATATCGTTTTTCGCTCGCGAATTACTGATGACTTTTATACAAATATAGAAAAATCACTTAAGCCATTTCAAGATTAAGCGGCCCAAAAAGCTTTTGAAATCTCTTCCAGCTTTTTATCAATAGAAGTGCTTTGCCCTCTCATCGCAAGCAAGTACTGCAATAATGAATCCACAGAATAAAGATGGATATAGTAATGAAGTATTTCACTTACTCGGGATTTATTGACTCCGATTATTTTTCCAATTTCAGCATGTGAAACATCAGTTTCTACTTTATACTTAACGAACTCTCTGCAAATAGAGTATTTAATCCTATCTCCTTCCGTAGCATTTGGTGGCAGTCCCAAAGACCAAACAATTTCCCCACGCCCTTCCTTGCGCTTAATATCCTCTAGCACCCATTTTTCAAAATCATCATAGCTCATCATTAACCTTTTCTAAAAAGGGTTATTATGTGTAAGGTCCTTGAGTTTCCATCGGTGGAGAAAACAAGCTTATCTCCTCAAAAATAACGCGTGTTCCAAGTATCTGCAACACGCGTTAATCGATGGAAGATAGAGCAAGACTAAGTAGGTATTACTAGTGATAACCGACTAATTTTAAAGGAACTTACTGTCGTAATGGACAATCTTTTCCAATCACTTTCTTAACTTTTTATGAGAATTCTTTACCTCTTTCATTATTTTCAAGTCATATTCTTTCTTCATAAGCCTTCATCTTTTCGATTCAAGTTTTAACATTACACTTTCTTTTTTTTTCTAGATTTAAACAAGGTCTTTGTTGTGCAAATGCAAAAATAGAAAAGTAGGCATCAATACAAATGCCTAAAACTATAAAGAAATGATCATTAAAAATGAAACTAACGAAGCTTTTTCTCCCACTCATACCCCGTCCCTACAATATCAGCAAGATCGTTGTATTTAGGGTTCCAGTTTGTAAGCTTTTTGATTTTAGAACAATCGGCAATAAGAGAAGGAATATCACCTACACGTCGCCCGGCCATTTTCACAGAAAAAAAAATCCCTGTTACTTCTTTAACTTTTTCCACAACTTCTGCCACAGTATATCCAGAACCATAACCACAATTGAAAATTTCAAAATCTGGTTTCTCTCGTCCCAGAAAATCCAATACGGCCAAATGTGCTTCGGCCAAATCTGTCACATGAATAAAATCTCGCACGGCCGTTCCATCTCGCGTAGCATAATCTTCACCATATATCTCCATTGAGGCTCTTTTTCCCAAAGCCGTCTCCATGCAGATTTTCAAAAGATGAGTTGCCCCTTCCGTGCGCTGTCCGAGCTCCCCATCTGGATCAGCTCCCCCCACATTAAAATATCGCAAAGCTGCAATACTGATGCCGGGATTGGCCCTCACCATATCTCGCAAAATCCCTTCAACCATCAATTTAGAATGTCCATAGGGACTGACGGGAGAAGTCGGATCCGTTTCACAAACCCCCTCGTCTTTCAAAGGAATTCCATATACTGCCGCCGTTGACGAAAACAAAAAGCGCTTGATTCCCGCCTCAATACAAGCAGAAATAAGTTGGAGAGAATTAGCTGTATTGTTTTGATAGTAAAGATAAGGATTAGAAAGGCTTTCTTCAACCCGAATACTTCCGGCCAAATGAATAACTGAATCAATGCCATGATCTTTGATCAAGCGTGCAACAAGCTGTTGATCGCCACAATCTCCTCTCACAAATTCGGAAGAGAAAACGGCCTCTTCAAAACCAGTAGAGAGATTATCCAAGACAACAACTTTATACCCCTGACCCACAAGAGCTTTCACAATATGGCTTCCAATGTATCCAGCACCACCAGTTACAAGTACAGAATTCATGAATCTTGCCCCTAAAATTCGTATTAAAGAAATAAAACAGTAACATATCTATCTAATTTTACAAAGAATTTTAACTGGCCGAACCCAACACTTCCTTGTATAACTACTCGTAATAATTAAACTTATCAGGAGATTGTCATGCTCAAGGCCATACGCCACCTTACATACGCCTCGATGTTTGTCCTCGTCCTCTTTGTCTTCGTTTCATTTTCCATTACGGCAGGACATCACATCCTCATCGCTCTCCCTGGCGTCTACTTCTTGGCCCGCGCAATCCAAAAGAAAAACTTTTCCATGTCCGCCTCCATGTGGTCACTCTTGGCACTCATTATCGTTTCGGCGCTCTCCATCCTCGTCAACGACGGCCCAATCAAAAACATCTTCAACCTCAAATACTATCTCTTAGGAATTCTCGCGATCTTCGCCTACCGCGATCAAATCGAAAACGCGCTCACAGAAAAGAAAATCAAAATTCTTATGAATATATTTTTCATAGCCACGGCCTTTGCCAGCCTCGTGGGAGTCTACGCACTCTTTACCGGCTTCAATCCCGTGCGCATGAAACCCGCCGCTCACCCCACTCGCGCCAGTGGGCTCTATGGCATGTGCATGTCCTACGCTTACGGCATGGGATTTGTCCTCATTTCATCCATCGGAATTTTAGCAAACTCCGCTCAAGTCAAAAAATACTTAAGCCCCAAATTACACTGGGTCAGCTTTCTCTCTAACCTCTTGGGATTCATTTTGTCTGCAGCACGCGGATCAATTTTAGGACTGATCGGCGCCACTCCACTTGCTTTCCTCCACAAAGGAAAAAAATGGATTATAGGAATTTATGCTATCGGCTTACTCGGACTCGCAGGAATTATTGGGTTCACTAGCTTTGGACACAAAGTTTTTCTTGAACGCCTCACTTCAGACTCTCTTCGCTGGAGCCAATTTCAAGCAAGCTTTCGTATGTTTCAAGAAAAGCCAATCCTAGGATGGGGCTACAAAACAACCAGTGATCACATCCCCGCTATAAAGCAAAAATATGATATTGGTGGTGACTACGAAAAGAACTTCACAGGACACGCCCACAACAATTTTCTAGAACACCTTGCAAGTACAGGACTTCTTGGATTTTTGGCACTACTTGCCTTCCACTTCTTCTGGGCCTTCGAAATGTTTAAACGCAAAGACCTCATTGGACAAATAACAATCCCCTTTATCGGATACCTCTTCATTTCGGGACAAGTGCAATATACGTTTGGAGATGGTGAAAATACTTTTCTAATTATGTTTATTTATGGATTAAGTCAGGCGATTCCGAGAATAAAAAATGAGCTACTCTCTTAAGAATGTAATCAAAGGCGGCACGGCCTACACCATTGGACAATTTATTGCAAAAGCAGCCAGTTTTCTGCTGATACCCCTCTATGCTCACTATATTATTCCAGAAGAATATGGAATTGTTGGCTATATGCAAGCAATCACAAGTATTGGTGTTATTGCTCTTATACTTGGTGGAACAGGAATTCAAAATCGATACTATTACGACTATCGCGAAACACCTCAAGAACTTAACTCTCTTATTACTTCGCTGAACTTTTTTATTGGGCTATTTGCCTTTTGTATATGTGCACTTTTCTATTTCGTTGGGCCATTCATTTTCTCAACAAGCTTTCCCTATTCCCCTTACTTTCCACTAACCTTTGCAACTTTATGGCTAATGGTAATGAATCAACTGACAATGAGCTTTCTCATTCCACAAAAACGCCATATGAAATATCTTTCACTCCAAATTCTACAGTTCGCTCTGATTACAATTGCCTCAGTAACCACAATAATCTTTTTAAACAGAGGGGCTCGTGGCCAACTGGAAGGACTCCTAATAGGTCATCTCGTTTTTTTCATTTTCATATATCCTTCCAAACTCAAAGAAACTTGGGGAAAAATTCATAAAAAATGGATTACTACAATTTTCACTTTTGGAGTCCCCCTTGTTCTGCATGGAATTTCAGGGGCCTTGCTGGCCACAGTCTCCCGAATTATTATTGAACGCAAACTGAGCCTCTCTGAATTAGGGATTTTTACGATTGCCTACCAAATGGGAATGGCCCTCAATTTACTCACCATATCCATCAACAACGCATGGCAACCCAACTTCTATGAACTAATGAAAAAGCCTGATGAAAAGACGAAAAAACGTATTCATGAATTTATGGCGATCTGGATTCTCATTATTGGAGGCATATGTTTAACAGGATCCATCTTTGTAAATGACATTATCAAATGGATTTTCCCAACAAACTATCAAGCAAGTGCTCCGTTAATTCCTATTTTCTTTTTTGCATCGCTTATTAACGGATACTACTTTATTATCTCGGGGCCCATTTTCTACTTCAAGAAGACCAAAATGCTTCCCCTAATTACAGGAAGTGCGGCACTCATAAACATTTTAGCGAACTGGTACCTGACTCCGATATGGGGGATTCAAGCTGCCGCATTTATCGTCCTAGGCTCCAATATTTTCATGCTCAGCCTTACTCATCTTGTCGCTAAAAGATATTTCCAGGGAGAATACCCTTGGATGAAAATAGCATTATGGACTGCACTAATTACTGTTCCTTATTTCATTATTGGGAATCAAGATGTATCCATTTATAAAATTCTTTTGGGATGTGCTTTTATAACCTGCTTTGTATCCTGTGTTCTTATTGGTGATCAAGGCTTAAGGCAAAAGCTTCTTGCTTACAGGAGTAAACGTGCTAGATAGAAGAATGGAAATTCTCGATTCATTAAACAAGATTGAAAAAGAACTTCCTGTTGAAAATTTGCAATTAGGGAATATGCAATATTGGCCAATCATCAAAATAAAACTTTTCTCTTGGCTTATATTTGATAGCAAATCTCAACGCAATATGAAAGCTGAAGATAGCTCCCTTAAATCAAAACTATCCAAAAAGTTTCTTCCTTTCTTAAAGACATTACATCCCAAGTATATGAGTTCTTTACTAAAAACAAATAAACGCAATCTTATTCTAAGCACAAGTGTAAATCGTCATTTTAAACTCAACGAACATTCTTTTGACTACTTTCTAGATCCAATATTCCTATATCTCCAAGAAAACAAAAGAAAAACGACAGTCTGGAGCATCAACGAAAGCCAATCTCCTCACTCAACCACATTATATAAGCAAGCATTTACAAATATTTTTTACTTGCCTGCTTTCCTCTTATCAATTGCCATAAGCCCGATTTTTGTTTCAAAGATTAACAAACATTGTAAATGTCTTTTACAGCCAACATTAAGCAGTCAGCTACAAATAACCATTCCCAACTCTTTAATTTTTAGAATTATATTCGAATTTTCTCTTTCTAAATTATTTCAGCTTCACTTTCGATTATTTGGAAAACCAAGTAGAGTATTTACAACAACATTCTATTCGAAGTGGGGATTCATTCACGCACTAAATTCCCTAAAAATACCAGTTTATGATGTACAACATGGTGTACAAAGCAATTACCACTCAAGCTATACTTGGAATAAAATACTGAACACCCTTCCTTCGAATTTCCTATCCTGGTCCAAACAAGATGCTGAACATATCCAAAACTGGGGAGGCAGTGCAACAGCAATAGGAAATCCTTTTATTTCATATACTAAAAACCATAAAAACCTTTTGGCATTGCCACTAGAGTTCGAAACAATCATTAAAGAAAGTGGCAAACCCGTAATTATTATTTCTCTTCAATGGGGCACCAAATATGATTTTCTATCTGAGTTACTAAAAAACGCAGAATATTTCTATTTAATCCGCTTCCACCCAGGAATGTCTCAGCAAGAAAAAGATGTCGTTTTAAAAATCATTTCTGATAGCAACAACAAATCCACAGATATAAAATTTTCAAATCAACTCCCACTAGTGACTCTACTGATAAACTCAAGTCTTCATATCACTTGTTATTCATCAGTTGTGATTGAAGCAGACTTACTCAATACTCCTTCATTATGCCTTTCTGGTGATTCAAAAAAACTGTTTTCTCACCTTAAAAGTTGTCATTATCTGGAGGAGGACGAAAACATCCATGAAAAAATAACTAAAATTGCTTCTGTAGCACAAACAGAATCGGCCAATGACTTTTCTTGGGGATCTCTACTATGAATCTTTTTCAAAATATTTTAGCATATTTATATATTATAACTGTATTTCTCTTATGGCCTTTTCTTCCAATGAGTCTTGGAATGCGCCCACTACTCTTTGCGTCTGGAATTGCGGCCCTACTTGCAACAACACAAATTTACCAACACATTAAGAAACGCTCCAGAAACTCATCTCCTGAATTATTTACCCTTAGCCTTATTGCTTCTGGTTTTATTGCAACATTATTTAACAGTACAAATTTCAATTGGTCATTCATTCTTCCCATCGCCAATTATGCCATTGCAATATGGATTTTGAATAATAAACAGGCTCAAAAAGCTTTTGAAGCCATATTCTGGATTTACACCAGTATTCTGTTCGTATTTATATTCCAAGGGGAAAACCCAGAATATGCTTTGGATAGATTTAGCCAAAATGGTGTTAGTGCCCATCTCTTGATGATATATTTTGCATTCTATGCATCGACTTTTTCAACCAATACTAAATCTTTAAGAAACTTAATAATGATTACTACAATCGTCATTTTGAGCATATGGGCCCAAGGGCGCTCCTCTATTTTTACTTCAATTATTTTACTCGGAGCAGTTTTATATAAGAGATTTATTGACTCTCAAAACAAAAAGCGATTTATCCTTATCTCAGCAATGCTTATTTTCTTTGCGGCACTGACCTTGACTCCACCTATAAATAAAGTCATGCCTAGTCCATTTCAAAAGGTTTTGAATATTAGTTACTCAACACAAAAAGGGTTTCAATCTCTTCGCTACGAATTCTGGAAAGACTACCTTGATACCATGGACACCCAAAAGATAATTTTTGGAAATAAAACAACAAATAATCCCAAATTAAAAAAACGATACAGTA
>QKCN01000050.1 GCA_003245675.1 Bacteriovoracaceae bacterium
GGCACTTGTGGTGGCAATACTGAGTAAACTTGCCAGTGAAATAATGTTTTTTAACGTGTATTTCATTGAGTTCTCCTCCCAAGGCTGGTCTTTTAAAATTCGCGCCACTATAACCCAAATAACGCGCCGTGTTTATAGAAATATCGCAACGCGAAAAAAATACATAGTTTAGGAGTGCACTGCCCATTTTTTAAGGCGATCTGACAGAAAGTCAGGGCTGCTTTTGCTCGATAAATTATTGAATTTGTATAGGTTGTTTTTATTGCTCGGCCATTAGGCTGCAATGGGGCATAATGACTTTCGTTGCAGTCTTGTTGGAAGGAGTTTTGGGGAAGACTTTTTCTGAGAGCTGCTTTTGATTTCAAGGAGGTCTTTTACTGACAAACCTTTAAATCCCGTTTTTTGGAAAAAGGCGAGCGGTGGCGAAAGTACCGTGAGCAAAGTTTCGCTCTACGTGGATTGATTTCCATAGGAGTTTGAAATTGCCCAAAGTTAAGTGCCGTCCTGCTCATGTATGCGTACTATGAGCTTGTAAAACTTTGACGGGTCACAGGGTGTGGTGAGCACTGCTGCGAGGGGGGCACTTCGAAAGGAGGAGTTAATGGGTCCTTAGGTCATTAGTTGTACGTTTTAGTTTAGGGACTATAACCGAGACATTTTTGGAGGTTTTTTTTAAATCTTGCAAATAATTAAGCGCCGTCAGAATTGACGGCGCTTTTTTTATTAATCCTTAATATTTTGTTTTCAGATTTTATTCTGCAGCAGAAGGACAGCGGCAAAGCATGCTATAAACGTGTCCTTTGCGCGTTTTAAAGCTGGTCTTTTTGTAGAGATCTGTTCCACATTCAAGTTCCATACTTGCAAATTTAGGGGAGAATTCTGATTCAAAATTACCCCATGTTAAGTCATTTTCAAATTCAACCGTTCCTTGGAAATTAGGCGCTTCATTATTGGGATTGTCGTTATTGATCGTATTGGTACTGCTTAATGTTTTCCCATTATTATAATAAAGTTTTAAAACACCAAAACTAATGGTTGATTCCCCGGAGTCGAGGTCGATGAGGAAGCTTGCTTCTCCTGAGGCCGTTAGATTAGATGATTTGTCAATTTTGCAATCCAATTTGGTCATTTCGGTGTCAGCAAAGGCAGAAAGAGAAAGGAAAAGGGCAGATACTAAAAATAAGTGTTTCATAAATCCTCCAAAAGCATTTGAGTATTAAAAATAAGCTCATAAATCCAAAAATTGAAAACATCGTTTTCGAGTTATGCGTTCTTATAAAGCAAGGCATGTGCCAAAAATAAAACTTCGTACTTACCTAAAAATTAGGTGGTTAGGAGAGTGTCTAGAATAAGGAATGTACATTTAGGGGAGCGAGTGTAAATTTTTTTGACAATATTAATGTGATTTAAAAGCGGCCTTCTTTCCCAAGAAGACCGCATGCTTTTTTATGATCTGTAATCAGAGTTATTGTAAAATTCTACATCAGGGTTTTTTTCCATGCAGAGTTTTAAATCCCATTCTGTTCTAACTAAAAAGCCTACTCTTCCTTTAGAGTCTTTGGTCATGTAATTGCTGTATTGCTGAGTAAACGTTTGTTGCTGTTTTTCATCTTTGAATTTCAGCCAGCGCACACCTTGAAAAGGGGATGAATTGTATTCTGCTTGCACATTGTATTCGTCTTCTAAGCGGAATTTAATCACTTCAAACTGCAATTTCCCAACAGCTCCGAGTAGCTTCTCCGTGGACATATGGCGGTAGAAAAGTTGTACGGCACCTTCTTCGGAAAGTTGCACTAATCCTTTTTCTAGCTGCTTTCCTTTCATGGGATCTTTAAGGGAAACGGCCATGAAAATTTCTGGAGCAAAGCTTGGGATACCTGTATATTGGAATGAACTTTTCTCGGTAAAAGTATCGCCAATTTGATATTTGCCGCTATCGTAGATCCCGATAATATCTCCCGGCAAGGCTTCTTCTACAATTTCTCTTTCTCGAGATTGAAATAAAAGTGGCGTAGGAATGCGAATGTCTTTTCCGGTACGTACGTGCAGAATTTTTTGGTTTTTTATGAATTTGCCGGAGCATACGCGCATAAAGCTGATGCGGTCGCGGTGCTTTTTATCCATGTTTGCTTGGATTTTAAAAATAAAACCACTGAATTCTTCATTGTCGGGATTAATAATTGTGGTTGCAGAGTCTGAAGCAAATGGGGGAAGTCGCACTTCGCGTTCTCTTGGGCCTGGCGCTAGTTCTGCGATGGCATCGGCAACTTCCTTGACTCCAAAGTTGTGAAGGGCCGAGCCAAAGAATACAGGTGTCTGAATCCCTTCTAAATATTCTTCCAAAGAGAATTCTGGTAAAAGTTCTCCCACCATCTCTAGGTCTTGCTCTAATTTTTCTTTAAGTTCTTCGCCGATCAAATTCATGACTTGAGCAGAGTTCAAGTCGGAAGCATCAATCTCTTTGGGAGAAAAGGGGTCGGAGTCCTCTTCATAGATTGTAATTTTTTTGCGTCTGAGGTCATAAACGCCTTTGAAGTCTACTCCTGAACCAATTGGCCAAGTCATAGGGACGCATTGGATCGAGAGAATTTTTTCAATATTGTCTAAAAGTTCAAAAGGGTCCATGGCATCGCGGTCGTATTTGTTCATGAAAGTCACGATGGGGGTGTCACGCAAACGGCAAACATTCATTAATTTGATAGTCTGAGCTTCCACCCCTTTGGCGCTATCGATAAGCATAAGGGCCGATTCAACGGCCGTGAGGGTGCGGTAAGTATCTTCGGAGAAGTCGTTGTGACCGGGGGTATCCAGAAGGTGCATGGCACGATTGCCGTATTCAAAGCTCATCACAGAGGAGGTGATAGAGATTCCACGCTCTTTTTCCATTTCCATCCAATCAGACTTGGCAAAGTTACCGGATTTGGATTTAACCATTCCCATTTGGCGAACCACCCCTCCAAACCAAAGAAATTTTTCGGTGATGGTGGTTTTCCCCGCATCTGGGTGGGAAATAATGGCAAAGGTGCAGCGCTTCATAATTTTCCTTTTTTCTCATATTTTTCGAGCTGTTAACTTAGAGCAAAGCGCTATTTTTTGTAAAGTGATAACTAAGGTAGATAAAAAATATCTTGTTTGGTATAAACATAGGCAATTTAAACTAGATTCAAACACAAGAAAGGGTGAGAAATGATCGCAAAGCTTGATGAAATTTTTAAAACTTTTCAAAACGAAATCAAAAATATTGAGAAAATGCCGGATCTCATGCAGCTCAAGTCCCGTTATCTCGGGAAAACAGGAGAGTTGTCAGGGATTTTGAAGGGCCTTAAGGATGCCACTCCGGAAGAGCGGCAGAGCATTGGGGCCAAAAGTAATCAATTCAAACGACAAATGGAAGATATGGTCGTGGATCGGATTCAAGAAATTGAACTGGCGCAAATCAATGAATCACTAGAGGCGAAACGCATTGATATTTCTCTACGCGACTCTTTATTAGAAAAAGGAATGGATAAAGCGGGGCTTCACCCTGTTTCAACCATCCAAAGAGAAATTGAAGACATTTTCTTAAATATGGGCTTTGAAATTTTGGATGGACCACATATCGAAGACGAGTACCACAATTTTGAAGCCCTCAATATTCCCGAGGATCATCCGGCGCGTGATATGCAAGATACTTTCTGGTTTGAACGAGAAGGGGAGAACAGACACCTCTTGCGTACGCATACCAGTTCTATTCAAGTTCACGGAATGAAAAAACATAAACCGCCTTTTAAGTTTGTAGGTCCAGGAAAAGTTTTTCGTTGCGAGAGAACAGATGCTTCTCATGAAATGTGCTTTCATCAATTGGAAGGCATGATGGTCGGAGAAAATATTTCAGTGGCGAATTTGATTTACTTTATGAAAACGCTCCTTTCTGAGATTTTCAAAAAAGAAGTGGAAGTGCGTTTGCGTCCTGGTTTCTTTCCATTTGTGGAACCAGGTTTTGAACTCGATATTCGTTGTCTGATTTGTGGTGGCGATGGCTGTTCTGTTTGTAAGCAATCGGGCTGGGTGGAACTTCTTCCTTGCGGCATGGTTCATCCCAATGTGCTCAAACATGGCGAAGTGGATACCACCAAATACAACGGCTTTGCCTTTGGATTGGGATTGGATCGCTTGGTGATGATGAAATACGGCATTGACGATATTCGCCATTTGCATGGCGGAGATCTTCGTTTTGTTTCACAGTTTGCCAATTACTAAAAAATTAGAATTTTAAGATAAGGAAAAATATTATGCAGATTTCATTGGATTGGATTAGAGATTTTGTTGAAATGCCAAGTGATCTTTCGGCCAAAGAGTTTGGGGTAAAAGTCACTATGGGCGTTGCTGAAGTTGAAGAAGTTCTTGAGGCAGGGACTTGGATGAAGTCAGTTCAGACGGCAAAAGTATTATCACTGAGAAAGCATCCTGATGCAGATAAAATACGTCTTGTTACCTTGGAGTTAGGTAATGGGCTTCCTCCTAAGGAGGTCGTCTGTGGAGCCGCCAATGTGCGTGAAGGCTTAACCGTATTGTTTGCCAAGTCGGGTGCTACTTTGCCTTGTGGGATTACGTTAGAACCTAAAAACATTCGTGGCTTTTTATCCGATGGGATGATTTGTTCCAAAACAGAACTTGGCCTTGAAGAACACTCTGCGGGCATTTGGGAGTTACCTGAAGGAACGGCCATTGGAATGAGTTACGAAGAGTTCTCTCAAGAGGTTTCTGATACTGTGCTGGATATTGACAATAAATCTATTACTCATCGTCCTGACCTTTGGGGGCATTTGGGCATGTCCCGTGAGATTGCGGCGATTTTCAGCAAAGAACTCAAAAATCCCTATGACGAAAAATGGGAAAAGAAATTAGAAAAGCATTTTACCAATTCCGATAGTCCTATTCGCCCTAAAGTTGATGCAGACTCTGCAGGACTTGTTTATTACGGACTTTCTATCGATGGCGTGCAAGTGGGAGAATCTCCTAAGTGGATGCAAAGACGTTTAAGGAATGTTGGACTTCGCCCCATTAATTCCATTGTCGATATTTCCAACTATGTAATGCTAGAATTGGGAATCCCTAATCACGTTTTTGATCGCGATATGATCAAGGACAATACCATTGAAATCAAGCGACTCGGTAAAAATGAAAAGTTTACGACATTGGATGAAATTCCGCGCGATCTAATTGAGTCCGACACCGTAATTTGCGACTCAGAAAAGCCATTGGTTATCGGTGGTATCATGGGGGGCTTGAATTGTGGTGTGAACACACAAACAAACAAAGTTTTTGTGGAAGTTGCCAACTGGAAAGCGGCAGAGGTTCGTCGCACGTCAACGCGGCTAGGATTACGTACGGATTCTTCTGCTCGTTATGAAAAATCTTTGGATAGTTTACTTTGTCGCCGCACGATGTTGCGCATTCTTGAATTGATTTTAGAGTTGAATCCCAATGCAAAAGTTGTCGGAAAAATCGAAGGAGATGGTGTCGATTTAAATGCTAAGCCGGCCTTGGTGATTGAAACTTCTCATCAATCAATTGTGAAACAATTGGGAATTGGAATTTCTGCGGAACGTATTGAGCAGATTTTAACAAGTCTTGCGTTTCAAGTTGAAAAGAGTAGTGACAAATTTGTTGTGACAGTTCCTTCTTTTCGCGCAACCAAAGATATTGAGTGCGAAGCGGATATCGTGGAAGAAGTGGGACGTGTAATTGGTTATGACAACATTACACCAGTTTCTCCTCAAGGCGATATTAAGCCTATCCGTTTATCTGCGGCTAAAACAATGCATCGAAAGATCCAAGACTTTCTTATGGCCAAAGGAAACTGTTTGGAGATTTTTTCTTATCCTATGATTGGCGAAAAACTTTTAAGGAAAACACTTTGGCCAACAATGAATGAAAAGCTCGTGCTTATTAATGCGCTTTCACAAGAGCAAGATCGCATGCGTCCTTCATTGATTCCATCGGTGCTAGAAAAAATTTCTTTGAATACTAAGAACTACGATCGATTTAGCTTGTTTGAATTAGGGCGTGTTTATAGCGAAGGTAAAAAAACTTTTTCAGAAGAAGCAAATCATCTCTTTATTGGTCTCTATGATGAGAAAGAAAATCCTTTTCTTTCTCTCGTAAACCTCACTGAGAAACTTTTAAATTATCTCAATGTGCCTTTTGAATTTGCGGAATTGGATGAAAAGCGTGCAAACCCCGTATTGCCGCCTAAATGGCCAGGAATGCATCCTTATGAGTTTTTAAATATTAAAATCATGGGAAGATTTCTTGGTGCTGTAAACTCGCTTCATCCTGTTGTTTCACGCGCTTTAAAGGTTAAAGGGAATTTTTGTTTTGCAGTAATTGATCTTGCTTCTTTTGAAGAACGTCCTCTAAAGGAGAAGACAAAATATACTCCGCTACAAAAATTTCCTTCCTCTGTCTTTGATTGCACTGTTGTAACTGATAAAAATATGGCAGCAGAGAAAGTGCTAGAAGCTTTACGGGCATTGAAGATCAAAGAATTACAAGATAAGAAAATTGTGGATGTCTTTGAATTGGATCAAAAGAGTAAGAGTGTTACTTTGCGAGTGACTTTTGCCAATCCTGAAAAGACACTTTCTTCTGAGTTTATTGAAAATGCGAATAACGAGGTGGTGCGAGTATTAAATACAGCAGGATTTCCGCTGAAATCCTGAGGTTAAGTTGCTGAAAACATTGAGGTGTTGTTTTTTTTTAGAAAAAGTAAAAAAAACAGTTGACCTTTTAGTTAGCAGCGATTAAATTCCTATCTCACCAGACGACATATTGCGCTTCTAAAAAAGTTTGCAAGACATTGTAAGGTAGCTATTTGACAACTAAATAGAGTAATAAAAAGTTTTGAAGGCTTCGCTTTCAAGGCCAAGACGAGAGAAAGAAAAGACCCGTTAAATTTTGAGATAAAGGTCTTCGATTACGCAAATGGGAAACCATCCAAAAGATGAGTTTCTTAATCGACGCTACTTATAGTTCAAGT
>QKCN01000039.1 GCA_003245675.1 Bacteriovoracaceae bacterium
CACTTTGCAATTATTGATTAAAAAAATTCTCGACAAGAATAAAAAAGCGACGCCCTAGGGTGTCGCTTTTTTTATTTCAGCCACTGGCGGATAAAAAATTGTTTTCTCTTTTAAATTTTCTCCCGCCCCTTCGCCAACTTCTTCGCTATATTGAATCTTTAAAGACTCATCGAGTTGCTGAATAGTGAAAGGCCAAGACGAAGTTTTCTCCCAAACCTGCTCCCATTTATCACCCTTTTTCTGCCAAATGAGAATTTGTTCTCCATGGGCCCCATGCTGCCAAGACCCCAACAATAAAGGTGTTTCCGAATCAGCCGTAAAGAAAAAGAAAGCCTGCACATAAGCTTGTGATGCCAAATCGGCGGAGTGTTCTAGCGCAACTTTTTTAGATTCGTTGTCATACAAAAGAAGAACATCTTTGCGATTTCGTTCCTCTACCATTAAGACAAGATCATGAGACTTAAAACGCGTAATCTTTTTAAAATACTTTAGACCTGAAAACTGAAGCCGTTCAATACGCTCCTGGGTCGTCAATTCTTGCAATTCAGCCAAAGCACCAAGAGAAAACAAAGAAACAAGCAAAAAACTTAAAAACTTCATCGAAAACACCCTTGATTATCATCCCATGCACCCCATTCATGATGGCCCATGCATTTAAAACACTTTTTTACATTTTTGATATATGTCGAGCGACTATCTCTATCGTAAGAAATAATCCCTTTAATAAGATCACCTCTTTTCTTCATATAATAATTTAAATGCCTATAGATCACCTCTATTTGTGCAGGAATATTACTACTTAATGATTCAAAAATTATGCGATTATCCCTTTTGCTCTTGGGATTATATTGAGCATAATCGGGATCAAGCAAAGGCATCATCCCTATCCGTCTTAAGTAATGAAACGAAGTGAAAGTAGTCTGCCCCAGACCATGAGCACTGGAACGCATCCAATTTCTGGAGCTTTTAAAACAATAAGTATAATTCAAAATATGAGGATCAAATACCGGCTTTGTTTCCTGAGCAATAAGACATCTAATTGCATCGGGCGAAGTCTCTACATGCAAAATTCGAGGATCCACAATAGTCATGATTCTATTGACATCATCAACTTTGAAATTAGGAGAGAAAGAATAAAATAAAAGACTTTGCTTAAGCTTTACATTTTTCCAAGCTTGGGAACAAGCACTGGCAATTTTCGCAGGATGCGACCACTCACTCCAGTTAAATTGGTAGGCTCCCCTTAAATCCTTTTTAACTTGAACAAGAAACTGCTCGCGGATGATTGGCAATAGAGTCGCATTCAATTTAGATATTAAAAAAGCAATAAGATCAGCATGGGTATAGTAATTAATGCGGCTGCGAGCATCAAGCTCCCATGACAATAATTTAGCGGATCGCATTTTATGCAAAAAAGTCTTTTGAATAATGTCGGCATTGAGACGTTCGTATTGAGAATCTTGTGCAAAAAAATCCTGCAAATGAGCAGCACTCACTTCTTGCAATAGCAATGTAAGAACTTGGCGCAATTGGTGGTTATAGATGTTTTTATCTGTTCCATACTCTTGCTTCAATCGCTGTAACATTTTTTCCTGAAGAAAAGATAATACTTTTGGAAAAAAAGCCTTTTGCTCATTTCCAAAAGCGAGAAGAGCACAAGTTTCTTCAAAAGAATCTTCCACAAGATCGGAAAAGACTTGCAAGGAGATGCGATTAATCCGGGCCAAACGCTCCGCCTCTGATAGACCGGCCCACATTGAGTCATTGCGATAAAATTCTTTCAACTTTTGTCGACATAGGCTGGGACGACGATGATATTTTTTAGCAATGCCATAAACTTTAGAAAAATGCTTTCCCGCGAGATCTTTATCAGGATGGTTGTATTGCTGAAATACAGGATGAGTTTCACGCACAAGTGTTTGAAAAGGATTTTCATCCTCTATAGGATCTCCTTGCTCAAGATCAATTCGGCCAGGATCATTTTTTCCTAGACCATTTTTGGGAAAACGATCTTGTGAAGAAGTATTCACATTTGAGGCAGAAAGTAAGCTCGCTTCAGTCCCCGCGGCAAAGGGAAGGAGGAATCTGGGGCTCCCTGCCTCTTGGCAACTCAAATAATCTTTACCCCATGAATTCGCGGCAAATCCCCAAACAATAACCAAAAGAATAGTGCATTTAAAATTAAACTGTAATGTCATGAATAACAATTTTATTGTCAGAGACTTGTAGCTCTAACCCTTCCATTTGTAATAAATGAGTAATTAATTTATTATGAGATAGTTGCTGTGCAACATTCCAATTTTTTTCTAGAGAAAAACTAATGGCATGTTCTAAGACCCAAATATCTCCTCTTAATACAATTTCTTTTACATTTTCTGAGGCTATCAAAGCTTGATAATTAGAGGCTGTAATAAGCTCACCTAAAATGAGATAAATGACCATCCCAACAATAGAGGTATTTACCTGAATTAAACTTCCTTCTGCTTTTTTAGACACAGTAAACTCAAGACGAACACCCGCTTCCATTGAACGAAAGCGGATTAATCCCAAGGCTTGCTCCAAAGCATCGGAAGCTAATCCTTTAACCTTATCCTGCCCCTGGCTGATTCTAGAAAATCCCAAAAATGTAGAAATGAGTCCTTGGCAACGCTTTGCACTTTTCTTCATTTCACCCAACTCTCCTTCAAAATGCTCAAGAATGGCATCCTCCAGAGAAAAAACAGTTAACGCACTCATTATTCCCGCCACGGGATTATTGAGTTCATGGGCAATAGAGCTGGCCATAATTCCCAATTCTTCATTTTGCCCTTGAATGCCAATGCCGGCGGCAACATCTTCCTTCAACATAAAAAGATAATGCTCACGATAACTTTTAACTAAATAGCGATACCCTTTATACTTTTTCCCTTCATGATCAAAAGAAAATAAATCTCCCATCCCTCGCAGGCGGTTGGGCAATAAATTTAGATGTCCAAAAAGTGAATTTACAAAAACAAATTCTGTAAAATCTTTTTCCACAACGGCAATAGGAAAATCCAGATTTCGAAATACGGATTCCCAATCAATTTCTAAAAATCGTTTATCTTCACCTGCGGAAAAAAGGTCTTGGTATAAGGAATAAATGGAAGAAAGTACTCCACCCTCTCCCCTATAAGATTCCTTTTGCCAACGCAAACAATACTTTTGCCCCTGAATCCAAAGGGGATAATAACTATCTGCCTCCCAAAATTCTTGGTCTTCCTGTTCCAAAGAACATCCGTCTAAAAATCGAGAGAAGATTGCGAGAAGCTCTTCATTTCCTAATAATTGCCACTCCGATTCAAGCAAAGCTTGTTCAAAATGAGCCGCTCGCAAAATATCAGACGATTCCCATGCTCTATCTTTCAACTCCCCTCGCAACTGCCCAAAACGATCATCATTTTTTTTGGTTATCTTTTTTATTTTTTGCTTTTTCGCCAAATCTAAAGACAAAGACTCCACATGCTCAAAAACACTCACAAAACAATCTTCGTCACAAAAAAACAACTTGGGGTGTTCGAGAATTTTCTCATAGGAAAACAAATTTTCTTCATGGGATTCAATGACAAAAGCAGCACAACTGAGATCAAAACACTTGTAGAAAGTATCCCAATCATAATCTCCTTGGCGTGATAAAACCCAACAAGAATCGGGGGCAATATCCATTTTGCGAAAATCAGACGACTCTTCAATAAAAATAAATTCCCTCTTTTCCAAATGAGGAATTTTTTTCTTTAGATGTTCAAGAGAAGGATCAAGATATATCACCATCACTTCAGACTTTCTCCTTTTGAAGGAAGATAGTAACTGGCATTAATAAGCGAAAAACCACTAACCCAATGAGTATGCAATTTAACCCCCCAATGCAAATGAGGGGCACTCGAACGTCCAGTATTTCCCGAAAGCGCAATAATATCTCCCTTTTGGACAAGATCTCCTGTCGAAACTTTGAGCTCTTTTAGATGACCATACATTGAGTACAATCCTAAGCCATGAGAAATAACAATGGTCATTCCGGTATAAAATAAATCTCCGGCAAAAACAACTTTCCCCGAATTAGTTGATGCAATGGGCGTACTCACCTTGGCCCTAAAATCAATACCCAAATGCCAACTTTCTTTTTTGTTATTAAAAAGTCTTTTTTCGCCATAGGGAGAAGTGACTACTGATTCCAATGGCAGCCCAAATGGCTGCTGAAATAAGTGATGATCATCAACTTGAGCATAAATCCCCTCAAGCATTTTCCGCTCTTGCTCAACTCTTGCTTGATCTTTTTTTGATAGAAAAACTCTTCGCTTGTCAACTTTGATTCGAGCACTAGGAAATTTGAAATCTACAATATCAAGATCTAAAACTTTTTGATCTTTTTTGATATAACATGAAACAAATTTTTCCTTCTCCCAATAACTTACAGGAATCAACGCAAATGCAGATTGATTTTCCCACACCAAAGGAATTTCCTCTGTGCCACAACGAAGTTTTTGAGGTGAACTATTTTTTTCAAATGTCACTCCTTCCCAAGTCACAAGTTCAACTTGACCGGGATGCGAAATAACTCTCTTATACTGCAACCCCTCGGCTTCATTTTTTATGAAACGCACACTAGAGCAAGAACTCAATACTGCTACTAAAAATATTATTTTACCCCATTTCATTTTTTACAACCTCCCTCACACCATCTTTAAAACAGAGAGTTATAGTTCCGGTGTGCCCATCCAGTTCTTTGGCAGAAGCAACATACTCTTGTCCAGACTTAACATAGGCATAGCCTTGCGCCAAAATTTTTTGAGTATCAAATTGATCTAAACGCCCCTTAAGATGCTCCACTCGACGTTCAATTCTCTGTATTAGATATTTATTTTCCTGCCCAAGCTTCAGATGGGCTTTATTTAAAATTTTTTTCCTGTTTTCTATTTCAGCGGCACTTCTCTTTTGCAAAATCCATTGCCAAGAGCGAAGATCCCCTTGAGTCCGCAGCAATTTATCTCGAAGAAGTCCATATGCTTTTAGCGGAGAAACCTCATACATCCTTTTTTGAAGTTGTAAAAGAGACTTTTGAGTTTTCATGACCAGGGAACTCTGTAAAGAGCGCAAGCGACCGAGAAAATGATCTTGAAAATAGCTCAACATTTCCGCCGCAGCACTTGGCGTTTCGGCCCGCTCATCTGCGACATAATCAACAAGAGTATAATCCACCTCGTGACCAACTGCACTGACTAAAGGAATAGGACAATCGAAAACGGCTCGCACTAAATTTTCATCATTAAAAACAAAGAGGTCCTCTTGACTTCCTCCTCCTCTAGTTAACACGACACAATCGACACTCTCTTTTTCATTAGAGAACCGAATGACCTTTTGAAGAGCGTTGATAATACTCTCTGCGGCAGCTTTTCCCTGCATTAAAGCGGGAAAGATATAAAGATTTCCCCAAGCACTCCTGCGAGAAAAAACACTAATAAAGTCCTGCAATGCCGCTCCCTGCTCTGCTGTAATAATAGCGATAGTTCGCGGATTGACTGGCAATTTTTTTTTATGCTCAAAACGAAAGAGGCCTTCTCCTTCCAACTTCTTTTTGAGTAATTCCAATTGAAACTGAGCTAGCCCCTCACCCTGCAAAAAGATTTGTCGCACAACAACCTGAATAGTTCCGCGAGGTGCATACAAAGAAATCTCGCCCCAACAAAAAACATGATCACCATTTTTTATTTTTTGAGATAATGGATTTCGCTGCCGATCCCCCCGAAACAATACCGCAGACAAAGAACTTTTATCATCAGAAAGTGAAAAATAGATATGCCCGGCACCAGACTGGCTCCAATTGGAAATTTCTCCTTCAATAAGAACGCGTCCAATATTGCTTTCCAATAAACTCTTTATTTCGAAAACAATTTCGGAAACCTTTTGAGCCTGCATCAATCCCGGACTCCTCTTTCTACTTCAACTGCTTAGAAAATGACAAAGCTTGTAGAAACTTTATCCCCTCTACAACCATAAAATCTTTTTTAGGTTCGTAGCGTGTATATAAAGCCTCTTCTTCCTCGCCTTCCTTGTCCTTTTTGTTCTTATGCTTGCGAATAATGTCTTTTCTTCTTTCGCGCAAAACATTCTCATCTTCTTCGCGCTGTTTTTTCTCTTCTTTCGTTTCAATCGTTGCAACAAGATGGTTCTTCAAATCTTTTTCACGAATAAAGTGATCTTCCTCATACTCATCTAGATCAATTCCTTTGTAGTACTTAATTTCAACATCTGGATCAATTCCGATTGCTTGAATTTTTCGCCCCGATGGTGTCATGTATTGAGCGATTGTCAATTTCACACCATTTTCTTTATCAATCCGGGCAACTGTCTGAACGGATCCTTTTCCAAAAGAACGTGTGCCCATGATGATGGCCCTTTTATGATCCTGCAGCGCTCCGGCGACAATTTCAGAAGCAGAAGCAGAAGCACCATTAATCAAAACCCCCACAGGCAAATCTAGTTCTTTGTAAATGGACTTATTTACATAGCGAATTTCTTTTTGATTGGGATCACGGCCCTCAGTTGAAACGACGACACCATCTTTCAAAAAAATCGAAGAGACCTCAACCGCTTCATCCAAAAGTCCACCAGGATTAAATCTTAGATCCAAAAGAATACCTTTAATGCCCTTTTTTCCAGCCTTTTGACGCATAGATTTTAGCGCTTCAACAATTGACTCTGCGGACCTTCGCTGAAACTGAGTCAAGCGGACATACGCATAATCATCAATCAGTTCAAATTTAACTGGCTTTGTTTTGATGATTTGTCTTTTTATTTCAATATGAACAAGACTATCTTTGCCTTTTCTTTTTACCCCTAAAAGAATTTTTGAGCCAGGCTTGCCTCTCATCTTCTCAACGGCATCCTGTAGGGTTAAACCCAAAGTTGAAGTATGATCAATTTCAACAATAAGGTCTCCTGCCTTAATGCCGGCTTCAAATGCGGGAGTATCATCAATGGGAGTGATAACATAAATCATTCCATCCTTCGTTGTAACCTCAATTCCCAAACCGCCAAATTCCCCGGCGGTATCTTCCTGCATTTTTTCAAAGACCTCTTTATCGAGAAATGCGGAGTGGGGGTCAAGTGTATTTAACATTCCATTAATGGCTCCCTCAATGAGTTTACGCGTATCAACATCGCGATAATACTGCGTCTCAACAAGATGAATAATTTTATTAAAAAGCTCTAACTGCTGAAATGGGCTCTCCTCTTTCTTCTCTGTTTTCTTCGCCAATGCGACCGCTGAGCACAAAAACAATCCCAGAATAATCAAGTTCCTTAATTTAAACATTCGCTCTCCTCAATTTTATAATTTACTTCGATCAATCCAATCCATAATATTCATGGTTTTTTCTTTTTTGCGAACCTCGAAATAAATGCTTCCATTTTTTCCTACGACATCAGAAGTATGACCAATAATGGCAGACTTCTCAACCCAATCATTTTTCTGAACAATAGGAGCAAAACTCCCTAAAATAACGCTTTTAATCTCATCTTTATGCTCAATAAGAATAAGATGACCATAAGAAGCAAGTTCTCCTGCATAAACAACCTTGCCGGCGCTAGGAGCAATAATATCTTTGCGCCCTTGGAATTCAAAACGGATCCCTTTATCTTGCTTCTGATGTCCTTTAAAGCCAACAAGTGGTGGAGCCAAATAATGACCTGCTGTCTTTTTCGTTTTTATTTCTTTTTTATTAACCCTCTTCTTTTCAAGAGAAATTTCTTTTTTGCTTTTTTCTTCTTGCAGCTCTAGTTCTTTAACATAATCCTCAGATAATTTTTTCTTGCGTTGTTCTAACTCTCCTAGCAAAGACCAAATATCGCGATCGACATTTTGATATTCAAGAAGACGCTGCTGCAAAATATCCTTTTGCTGACGCAATTTTAAGTTATCATTTAGTCGTTGCCCCAATTGTTCAATCTGATTGCGCAATAATTTTTCGACAATGCGATTATTATACATATCCTGTGCATCTTGATCTTCATCAATGTCACCCAGCATTTGCTGCATAATAAAAAAACGACTACCCGTTAAGGATTCACGCAAATTGTTCTCATTCACTCTTAAACGTTTATCTATAAAATCAAGTTCATCATTAATTCTTTCCACCAAAGAAATTCCAGCAATATATTCTCTATTTTTGTTCCCCAGTTCCCCCTCTAGCTTTAAAATTTTTTCTTTAAGTGTCTCGAGGTGTCCTGTAACATTTTGAGCTTCGCTCTTTTGCTTCTCTACGATTTGACGATTAGTCACTAACTGAGTCTTTCCCTCATTTAACTCGACTTGGCCAAAAAGCGCAGTTCCCCACAATATCCCACTTAAAAGCAGGCTTACTTTATGCATGATCTCCAGCCTTTTATAATAATGAATGCAATTACCGCACTCAAAACCCCAAGAGAGATCCACCAATCAGATAGACGAAATACAACAGGACGATACAAAGAAACTAAAATGGCAATTCCATAAGCCACAGCAATTAATCCTATTTGATTGAAAACCAGTATGCGATTGCGTTTTCCTAAAAAGTTTAAATAAAAACAAAGCCCTTGTAACTTATTGCTTAAAAAACCAAGACTCCAAAAAGAAAATAGCAAAGGAATAAATAGTATAATGCGAAGATCAAACCAGGAAAATGAGGACTTTGCTCCATGGAGTGAAGCTGACTGCTCACTGCCTTTAACTGGCCCAAAGGCAAGCTCTCCCTTTCCGGAAATTCGCTCAAGATACTCTTTGATCAATAAAATAGCCGAATTCTTTACATCTGCCTGAAGGAGAACCTTAATTCCAAGATATTGTTCTTTAAGTAAATGAGACGACATGGAGAATCCAATTTCATTTAAATACTTCTTCGCTTTTTCTCTTAAGTCTGTCGTATTTTTTACTTCAACTTTTTTAACCCCTGGAAGACGGATCAAGTTTTGCACCAGAGTGTCCTTTGAAATAGAAGTGGCCATTAGTGCATAAAAATGGGGAGAAGAACCACTATCCTTATTTTGCTTCCAACCAGAAATCAAACTCTTCTCCAAACTCCCCCAGCTCATCACACAAAAGAAAAACGCAATTAAAAGAAATAAATTCCAACTAAACCAGAAAGGGAAATGTACCGCTACAGGAAAATATCTTTTTATATAAAACATGCATGCCCCGAATAAACTATTTTTCCAGATTCTAAATAAATCACCCTCCCTGGACATTTTTTGGCGACCTCAAGTCGAGACGTCGAAGCAATCACCGTCAAACCGCGATTGCGATTGTAAAAATCTAATAATTCAAATAAACGCTCTAAAGTTTTCTCATCTAAGAAAGCATCTAAATCATCAACCAGAATCACTCCTTCGACAACCAGTAAAGATGCAATGAACTGTACAATTCGCTGTTCGGCCCGTGAAAGCTGAGAGATTTTGGTTTGCAGTTTCCCTCCAAGTCCAAAAAAATCGAGAAGCTCTTTTAACTCCTTATAAAAAGCCTTCACATTTTTATGGCGGCGCGAACTGTAATTTAAGATGAGATGATCTTCTAATTTTAGCTCCGCTTGGAGAAAAATTTGATCAGGAATAAGTAGTGGTGCTTTGCCAATATCATCACTACGCAAAAAGCGACCTTTTTTAAAAGGTCGGCGCCCCGCCAAAAGATGAATCACTTGAGATTTTCCCGCAGCTCTCTCTCCAGAAAACAGAACCCACTCTCCACGAGAAATAGAAAAGGAAAGATTATTCAGTAAGGTAATCCCAGTTGAGGAAAAAGTAGAAATCTCTTCCAGCAAAAATAAATGTCCACGGGACTGCCCCTGCATATTCCTCCAGTAAGGTATTGATTTTTCATAATATTGTCCATCAAATACAAGGGTATGGCAACAAGCGGCTGCGCTCTTTCTTGGTCACAAATATTATTTTTGTGGGCGCGGCTATTTGGGCGGGGTGAACTTTCACAGACGCTCTCCTCGAGCTTACGTCTGCATTGCTCGACATCATCGACCATCTAGGCTGATGAGATGCCTCCCAAAAAAAAAGCCCCCGATTTTTTCGGGGGCTTTTCATCATCATCAAATTAGTAAATAAAATCTAGTGGAGTTTGCGGCGTGCTCTTGGACGTCTCTCTTTAGTTTTGCGTCCAACCAACATCGTTAGAAGAGTCTTAACCTCTTCGCGAAGATCATTTTCATGCACAAAACGATAAAATTCCTGCATTTCTGGCATAAGACGAAAGTTTTTACTTGTCATCTTTACTACGACTTCTGTTTCTTTTGCACCTGTCATTTGCTCCATAAAAGCTCCTATGAAAATAGTTCTAATTTGTATATCAATTAAATCATATTGTAACTGTGCAGTTTGTTATAAAGCGTTTTTACGGTAATACCCAAGATCTTAGCTGTTTTTGTTTTATTGCCACTTGTAAATTCAAGAGCACGACAAATATGTCTTTTTTCTAGTTCTTCAAGTGTCATAACATCAAATGCTTCTTCTTCAATTTCTTCTTCAACTTCTTCACTGACGGCTTCAACAAGAACAGAATTTGAAAGTAGCTCAACTCTTTCAATAAACATTCCAGGAGTTGTTACTCTTGTATTTTCCATTACCGTTTTAAGTTCTCTAATGTTTCCGGCCCAAGCAGCTTGTTGCAAAGTTTCAACCGCAACTTCTGTAAGAGTTTTCATTTGAGACGTTTCAACTCCTGAATTTAAAAAATGCTCAGCAAGTAATCTAATGTCTTGGTTTCTTTCTCTTAGGGCCGGCATTTCTAAACGAACAGCACCCAAGTGATGTAAAAGCTCTTCTCTAAAAGAACCATCAACAACGCGATTATCAAGTTCTGGAGTTGCAATCATAACAACACGAACATCTGAGCGAGTTGGATGAGAATCACCACAACGCATAAATTCTTTTGTCGCAATGAAGCGGCCCAATTTGGCTTGAAGACCTAAAGATAAGGTCTCAACTTTATCAAGTACAAGAGTTCCTTTATGAGTTTTTTCGAGAAGACCTTGCTCATCTTCTAACTGACCAATAAAAGCATTGCGTGCTACACCAAAGATCTTTCTCTCTAAAATACTTTCATCTAAGCCTTCACAATTTAGAATCTCTAAAGCAAAAGCGGAGCGAGCACTTTCTTGGTGAATCAACAGGGCCAAGGCTTTCTTACCAACACCTGCCCCACCAGAGATAATGACATTGATATCAGAGTGAGCAATTTTCTTTGCTCTTTCTAGTAAAGATGTAAAAATGGGTGAAGTTCCAATAAGCTTGATTTCTTCACGGTTATTTCTTAAAGCACCTTGCTCTTTGTCTTCGATCTTCTTCAACAATTCTTCATTGAGCTCTTTTGCCATTAGGTACATGCCCATATTTTTCAAAGAATTAGAAAGATCATTTAAAAAATCAAGGAGTTGCGCAATGTCAGTTTCTGAATATGTTCTCTTAGAGATAGGAGAAAGAAGTGTTACAACTCCCAAAACGGCTCCATCAACAAGAAGCGGCACTGCTAATTCGCCCACGATCTCTTTTGCATATTGAAAACCAGAAAGGATAGGATCTCTAGCAACATTATTGCTAAAGTATGGTTTTTTCATGTTTTTTACATAAGCGGCCATCCCTTTTTCTGTACGAACAGGCTTAGCGAGCAAATAATCGTCAAAAACCATACGGAAGGAGCCATCGCTTTTTGCCAAAGAAATTTGAACAATATCAGAAGGAAAAACTTCTTTTACTGCATTGCCAAGCTTGGCGAAAAACACAGCTTCGTCGAGAGTAGATAAAAGTGCAGCTGACAAACTGGCTTGTTCGTTCAGTTTCTTTTCACTTTTTCCGGCCATTGTTAACTCCTTTGTCTATATTCTTTACTAATTTGATGAATGATTTAGGACGCTGCTTTCAAAAACGATGCGCTGCGTCATGATTTATTATAGCAATGTATGAAAAATTTACAAGACTTTTTTACTCAAGTGTTTAGATAAAAGACAAATAGTTACGTATTTTTAGCTACTTAATCCATCGAGGAGATGTACAATTACCAAAGCGGTCACTAATTTTCTTGAGAATAAGGCCATCTCGCGTGGCAATGTATAAATTTTGAACGGCACGCTTGCGAGAAAGCACCCTTTTGGAGTTAAAGGCGATAAATTCTCCGTCAAAAGAATAAACAGGATCTTCGTTTGAGCCAAAATTTTTGGTTAAACGCACCAATCCCAATCCATCAGCACCAATACGGAAAAGATCGAACTTATTGTCATACCAAGAAGAAAAGACAATCTCCTTGCCTGATGGCGAGAAACGAGGTGTCGCATTGAAGGTTCCGACATAACTAATACGTTTGCTGGTTTCCTCTTTCTTCTTCGTATCCATCGTGTAGATCATTGCTTTACCAGAACGACTGGAGAGAAAAGTCATCATCGAGCCATCTGCATTTAAACTAGGATCGACATCTTCGGCATAGTTTTTGGTCATCTGTTCTATGATATTTCCTTTCAAATCAATTCTATAAATTTCAGTATTTCCCACAAAGCTCATACTGACATATAAAGATTCTCCATCAGGATGGAAATAGGCTCCAGAATTAATTCCTGGCCGATTAGATAAAATCCTCTCTTTGCGAGTTGCTATATCGAGAAGATAAAGTGCAATTTCTTTTTGTCCATTGGGGCGCTTCTTTAGCAAACTATAGGCGACAAATCTTTTGTCAGGAGAAACTGCCGGTGAAATAACAATGCCTCGATGCCCAGTTAAACGGCGCACATTACTTCCATCAAAGTCCATGATATAAAGCTCTTTAAAAACTTGATCACCCACACTCGTTCGATCAGAAACAAAAACAATTTCAGATAAGAAAATAGAGTCTTTTCCCCCTTGTAGTGATTTAAAGACAAAATCACTAATGCGATGGGCCCAATGGCGATACTGCTCCCTAAATTCGCCAAGCGGAATCACCTGCTCTCTTTCAAAATATTTTCCCTTCTTAGAAAGCACACTTTTTATACGAACAGTCTTTTGTTCCTGTTTGGCGGTGATCTTCAAGAGAAATTCATTTTCTAAAGCAGCAGAGACCTGCTTCCCCACGAAAAATTTAGGATAAAAAGAAAGGTCATTGATGATGATGCTAGGGAATTCTTCAAGTCGTCGACTGACAAGCACGTCACTTTCTCCCTCAAGGGCAACAGTATTGACGACAATTGTTTCCTGCAAAAGGTCTGCCTCCCCCACCGCCACCACATATTTTTCTTGGGCAAATGCGAGAGACAACATAAAAAATAGTAATATAAAGGTAGCTTTTAACATATTATACTCCTTAAAGAGGAAATCCCAGCAATAGCTCTCCCCCCGCAACCTTCAACCAGACAACATCAGGAGGCTGCATAAAGGGAGCCGCTTCTTTCACGGCATTTAGAGCAATTTGATCATAATCATCATTACCACTACTCTCAAAAATTTTGCTTTTTAATAAATCTCCATTTTGAGAGATATGTACTTGAATCAAGGCCCGTAACTTTTGTTCTTTCAAAAAACTAGGAAGTTTCCAAAAAGGCTTAATCTTTTCTCGCAATTTATCGGAGTAAAGAGCAAGCTCTCGCTCCACTTCCGCAGAAGTCGCTTCACCATGCAAGCGCGTTCCTTCCTGCACTTTATTGCCCAGCAATTTCAGTTTTTTGATATCTTGTGCATCAAAATCTAAGTTCACATTTTCACGCTTTCTCTTCGTTCTGGCATTTTTTAGAGGAAGTTTCTTTTGCTGATAGCGCTCCAGAATTGACTTTAAATCGTTCTTGCGTTTTTTTACGAGAAAACGCTCCTGCTCTTCCTTCGCCTCTTGAGTTGGAACGGGCTGAACTTCCTCCTTAGGCTTTTCATCCTCCACACGACTTAAACTTTCTTCTATTTTTTTTAACTCCTGCAAAGTCAAATCCGGCATTCCCACGACATCAACACGCACTGCAGACTGAATTAACTTGTGCTCGACTTCTTGCTCACTTAATTTTGATTGAAAAATAGATGCCTGCCCTATAACTAGGATGCAAACAACAAGAGCGATATGAATCAAAAACGCTTCGACGAATTCCCGTTGAAAAGTTTCTCTTCCATACATCAACTAAAGTTCCTTTTCCTCTATTTCAGTTACCAAGGCGATATTACTAATACCACGACTTTTTAAATAACTCATCAGCTTAGCAACTTTTCCGTAACTTAAACCATAATCGGCCCTAATATAAACGACCTCTTTGTTATTTTTTTGCAACAACGATTTCAGTTCATCGAGCAATTCCACCAACATAATTTTTTCTTTACCAATGTAATACTCTCCTGTCCGACTGACAGACAAAACAACCTGCTTGGAATTCAACTGTAGTTTATGCACCTTTTCCGTCTTGGGAAGAGTTAATTGTATGCCATTAAAAAGCATCGGAGCTGTAATCATGAAAATGATTAGCAAAACCAGCGTGACATCAACAAGTGGGGTAATATTTATTTCTGCGCCATTGCTTTTAATATTTTTGCGGGGAAATAATTCCATCTAGTCATGCCCTTTAAAAATAGTTGAACGCTCAATGCGATTTAATAATTCTTGTGCGAACTGCTCCATATAGGAATTCACCAAACTAATTCGCTGATTGATGGCATTAAAAAAAACAACTGCCGGGATAGCGACAATAAGTCCAACGGCCGTTGTAACCAAGGCTTCTGCAATACCGGGAGCAATACTTTCAATAGTTGCTCCTCCTCCACGAGTTAAACCAGTAAAGGCGGAGATAATTCCCCAAACAGTACCAAACAATCCAATAAAAGGAGAAATAGTGGCAATACTAGAAATGATAAAAGCCTGGCTTTCCAATTTTTTTTGAACCTCTCCAGCCCCTTGCCGTAGCGAGCGCTCGAGTGCCGTCGCGCCGAAGCGAGAAAAATAATCACTCATTGTCATATCATTGGCATGTGAAATCTTATCTAAAATCCTCAGCAATTCGCTATAACCATAGCCATACATTTTTGCCAAGGCACTCGCCTTAAAAGTTTTACTTTCTTCTGAAATTTTGCTCAAACGAGCTTCTTTCTCATACACATGTCTAAACTTTTGATCTTCTTCCATAATAATTTTAAATAGTCGTCTCTTCTTTAAAAAAATGGACCACGAGATCAAAGACATAAAAACCAATAAAATAAGAATCAACTTCACTGTAAAGCTGGATTCCCACATTATTTTTAATATATCGAGTTCTGCACTCATATATCCTCCTGACTACTCAAACACATGAGATATTTTAGCAAACAAAAATACAGTTGAAAAACTCAAACTAAAAAAGATAAGCGTCGCTTCCAAAAGTAAATAAGAGGAAGTTGAGACACAAATACAGCAAACCACCATATATTCTCTGGTGATTTCCATAAACTAAATTTTCCATAAAAAACAGGATTAATACCTAAGAAAAATGAAAAGCCCCCTATCACTAAGATAATGAAGGGAATAGATCCCCCTAGAAACTCGTTCTTCCCCAATGCTTCTAAGAAAAAACAGATGAACCCAAAGGCAAAATAAAAGCCCAAAAAACTCCCTTGATAAGGCATCATAAGCTTTGAACTAATAGAAAAAAGAGCTGCTGCAAGAAGTAAAAAGAAAAATCGCCGCCAACCTTGCACATATCCTTGCAAATATTTGCGATACAATTGTCCAACAACAAAGGCATCGCTGCCAAAAAGAGTGAATAATCCAAGAATGCATATGAGTTGTAATGGGTAATTAATATTGCCTAAAGGATTTTCAAAAAGTCCTCTATTCAAAAGCAAAATCACTGCATAACTGTAAAAGATACCAATGCCATAGCTCAAGCGATTTCCGGCCAACATTGCTTTTAAATTCAAAAATTGATGCTTTTCAAACTGGCAAAAAGAAAAAAAGCTTGTATAGAGGTATAAGGCAATCAATTTTGCCGTGATCAGGATTTCCCATGCGTGCCCATAGAGCCAGTCTTCAATAATTCCAATATTGTGATCTAGCATAAAATGAAAACAGGAAACCACCGAAATTAAGCAAATATTCACCAACATGAAAAACAGAGTGAATATCAAATAAGCCACTAAAAATTTGGAGACACGATGTTCTTTCACATCCCCTCCTTGTTTAAGCTGCGTAGCCAGCGAGTTTGCATTTCCGGCGAAGGAAAAAGACGCATATACGACTTATAGAGGGGATTCACCTTCACTAAAGAATCTATTTTTCCCAAAACTGCAAAATATTTCACCCAAAGTTCTTTTTGAGAACTCAGTCTTTGATTCATGCTTTTGGTCAACTCGTATTGATCCTGAAAAGAAAATCCTTTTTTGAAAATAAATTCTTCCCACCCGCCCAAAAAGGTTGAAACGACCTGATCAACCACCCCTAAGTCTCCGAGAAAACTTTTCTCAAGGTGGGCATCAAGCAAGTCATTATTCAAAAGGTAGTGTGATAAACGAGCCTGTTCAATACGAAGATAATCTTCCAATAAGATCAAACTGATTTCTTCATGTGATAGATCAAGAGTGCGAATAAATGGCAAAGACAGGAGTAAGATATGTCTATCCTCACCTTCTATACCCAGATGGGGAATAAGGGTACTATTGAGTAAGAGAATTTGAAAAGGCTTGGCATCTATCCCCAGTTTGGAAAACATACTCTTTAAATTTTCTTCAAGACCATATTCAGGAAACTCAAAATTCCATTTCAAAAGAGACTCATGTTTGACAATCCAAAACTTCAACAAAGTCTGAAAAAATGAAAGGCGAGGAGGAAAACTGTAGACCTCTTCTTGATTTTTTTTGATCTGTTTTTTTAAGGCTGTGATCTTCTCTTTTTTCTGTTCAATAAGAGGAGAGAGCTCATCCTTTTTTAAAATGTCCCGAACCGAATCTAAATTAATAATTTGTTTTTCTTTTTCAAATAATTCAACTTCTTTTCGAGCACGCGTAATATCTTCCGCAATGGCCAAGCAGCAAAAAAAAGAAAGAAAAAAACAAAGCTGCTTCATTGTTTTGCTCCGCCTCTTTCCAAAAACTCTTCCATTTGGGACCATTGTTCGGCCGTCTTATCATCGACTTTTAGTTTTTTCCAAAAGGGTGAAAAATTCTGGGAAAGACAAGAGGGTCGCTTAGAACTCACTAAAACTCCCCTAATATAGGCTTTTTGAGATTTCTTTTTCAATACCACCCAATCCCCTTTAGTCGCGGAATCAAGCTGCAACTTTTCGCCACAAGAAGCCACATCAATAATCATTGAATTTTTTTTCGGCATTTCTCGAATCGGCCCATAAGGAACACTCACAAAAACAAAATCCTGTGACCAAGCGAAGGTGCTTCCCCAAAAAACAAAAAAAAGGATAACAATTTGAATATGAATCAACTTTAAACCTTCCAACGAAATTGAATTGTTTCCCAGCGATAACATTGAGGACAACGCCAAAAAATATCGTCTGAATTGTAGCCACACTGTGAACAATAATGACGAGTCAGACCTTTATGAATTCCCGTTAGCAAAGCAAGCGTTAGCTCTGCTGCTTCATCCTTTTTCCCCATCTCAATGAGGAGCTTAATATACTCCATCTGCAAAACTTCATTGGGGAACTTGCTCTTTTCCATCCAGTTTTTTAGCATGGCATAAGCATCTTGCGTTCGTCCCTGGTCCCTATATAAACGAATCTTAGACAGAATAATGGAAGGAGAACTCTCCTGCTCAAAATGTTGAAAATCAACAAAGGCATTTTTCAACAAACTCAAGCGCTCAAAATATTTTTGAGTTGCTTCTTCATTTCCCTTGTACTCATCTAGTGCCTGAAAAATAAAAGTGGCATACATAGGATGTTCTTGAAAAAGCTCGAAAAATATCTCTTTAGCCTCTTCGAGATGTCCCAACACAATGAGTAGCTTCAACTTTAAAATTTTTGCCGAAACTGAAGGGGCAAAGCGGAAAGCATCTTCTAAATCTTCGCGGCATTCGCTATAGCGCTCTGCTTCAAAGTTAGCCTTCGCTTTTTGGACCAGAATATGAGAAATGGTTTCAGACTGACTTTCATGAGCAACTTTAGACAGCATAATACGGTAATTATAAGCCTGATCCCAATCTTCAACATTTTCATACACTCGACACAGGGCAGCTATAACTTCATATTGATCGCGATTGACTTTTAAGACGTCTTTATAAGTCTCCACAGCTTTGTCGACAAAACCACCCTTATCAAAATCAATGGCCAACTCTTTAAGGGCCCGTAAACGAGTAGACTCATTAATATTTTCACGTGCAATTAGGGAGCGATGAATACTAATTGCCTTTTCAATCTCTCCGTTACTGCGAAAAAGTCCACCAAGAGCAAAATAAGTGTCAATGGTTTCGCGATTAAGATCGACTGCATTTAAAAACTCTTTAATTGCCAGATCTTTATGACCTGAAATCAAGTGTTGAGTTGCATTGAGAAAGATTTTTGATTGCGCTTCATAAATGGAATTGCGATATTTTTTGGATAGCTTAACTCCATGCTCTCGCTCAATCAAATAATGATAGACGAGGACGAGTAATGTCCCCAACGCAACAACAGCTAAAATATTATTTTGAATCCAATTAAAAATCACTGGCCATGTCATACAAGTCCTCTTAGCGAGAGTATAGAAGCAAAGGAACGCTACGCTGGCTATTTCCTAGCTTCAACTTCACAAATTCTTTGAGTTGAGCAGTACTTTCATCGAGGTCGCCTAAAAATTCACCAAAAGAAAATTTCTTTTTTACGGGCACATACCAAAGACCAAATTTGCCTTGAAGCTTCAATTCTTTATGTATTTTTCTTCCCGCACTCCACACTGAACCTAACTCATCGGCCAAGCCATTCTCAATAGCTTCTTCTCCGGAAAAGATCTGTCCTTGCGTAATTTCCTCGATATCCTTTTTCAACTTATCCTTACGAGTTGCCAAAATATCGCGACGAAATTGCTGATGGACCCCTTTAATCATGTCCTCCATCATCATACGCTCTTCGGCAGAAAGAGGACGCATCGGAGAACCAATATCCTTGAATTTCCCACCTTTAACTGTTTGAGGGTTGAGCTTTAGAAACTGATAGACCTCTGAAAGATCCATGAATTCCATAATAACCCCAATTGATCCCGTCAAAGTTCCGGCATTAGTAAAGATTTTACGTGCCGCAGAAGCGACGTAATACCCTCCACTTGCAGCCACTGATGAAAGGCAAGCGTAAACAGGCTTCACTGCATCAATTCGGCGAATTTCTTCATAAATTTCTTGAGTTGGCCCAACAGCGCCACCAGGGGAATCAATTCTAATAATTATCGCTTTTGCCTTTTTATTTTCTTCAGCCTGGATTAAACGATCTATAATTTTACGAGATTGGAGAATAATTCCTTCTATTTCCACTACGGCAATTGGCTCAGTTACTTGCTCATCCAGTCCTGTCGTACTATCTCCGCTTTTCATAAGACGACCAAGCGATAGGCTAAGAATGACAAAAAAGCCAATAAGAAAAAAAACTGCTCCCCCTAAAAAAAACAAGCCACGGGTCTTCAATTTCATCTGACAATTCCTTTTGCTGCGATCCAATTTATCATTTCTCACAATATTACCTAGTTTATTAGAAGAGTTCCACCCTAAATATCCAATATTTCAGACAATTACTGTCCAGTTTCCTTTACAGTGCTTCTCAAATTTCGCTAAAATACCTCTTATGGAACTTAACAATAAAACTGATCCAACTTTGCCCGGCGAAAACTGGTTTTACTACTGGAAAACCAGCCCATCCCTATGGCCACAAAAAATCAAGCTGCTATCTGAGCACAGGCAGGTTTTTATACCATTAAATCCAGTGGTTCACTTTCTAACAGCAGATGAAATTGATGTGGGAGAAAAAAGGGCCGAAGCCAACTTGCCACATCTTATAAAACTTTGTGCAGAACACAATCTAGAAGCAGTACTCCTCTTCCCTGTGTCACCTGCCCCCTTTTTGACAAATGGCGGTCTTCCATCCTTCTTGGCAAAATCCTTGGCCATTTCGAATAAGCAACTTGCCTACGCCATTTTAGATCATGACCACCGCTTGAATAAGGTTTATTCTTTCTATAACCCCAAAGTTTATCCCTATTTTAAAAAGCTTTACACCGAGCTATCCAAAGCACTATCGCAACTAACAGATCAATTTCAAGTAATTGGAATTAATTCTTCTTTTTTTAGCGAAGGACAAAAACATAGTTTTTGGGAAGACAACTCAGATTGTGCAGAACGAGCATTTTTCCGCTTTCTCAAAAACAATCCACCGACAGACAATGATGAGCTCAAAAGCAAAAAAGAATTTCAAAAGCTCATGCAAGAACTCTTCGAACAAGTGGGGCAAGATTCTTTTGAAAAACAGTGGAGAGGGACTCTCGAAATAATATTTTTAGGATCAGCCCCAGAAAATTTATTCTTTCGTCATCGCGAAGAACACGAATCTCAAAAGAAATATTTCGATCTCATTCAGACCATAACTGATTCTGGCGAAAAACCAACTTGTATTCTCATTCCCCCTCATCTCAAAGAAGGAAATCTTAGTAAATTTAGTAAACTGCTTTCTTCTTTTACTTTATCAAATCAGCTGCTTAACCACTCGGGATATGAAGATCATAATACTCAGTTTAAAAATGAACGTTTTTTTCAATTAATCCTTCAGGACTCTCATCTTCATAATCCCTTTATTGCAGAAACAGGACTTCTACAAAATTTAGAAAAAAATTATCGCGCATCTTTTGTCCTCGAGAATGACATCAATGTAAAAGAAGATAATGAATTTAAAAATATTATTATTTTTGATGGTGAAGCGATTAACGATATTTCGTTTAAAAAAATACTGCGAGCCTTTTTGGCGGGATATAAAATAATTATCAATCGATCAAATCTCGAAAAAATATTTGAAAAGAAAATTCTGCAGTTTGTACTGGAAAACGATCTCTCATCTGAAAAAGTTCGCCATCACACCGTGGTGGAATCCTTTTCCTTAGGGATGGGAAGAATTGTTCTTTTTGATGCCGACCAACTCAAGGAAAACAAGCTTGAGAATAAGGAAGAATTTTGGCAAGCGATTTGGAACTATTTAAACGTAAAACACATTAGCGTACTTGCACCTAAAGATATCTTCTTTTTGTGGCGTAGTCGTTATCCGCAAGCTGGGGAACTACAATTTGCCAGAGTTTTAGAGCTGAACCTTTTCAATCCAACAAGCTACAAAAAAACTATACAATTAAAGGTTCCTCGCAATTTCAGCATGAGCAAACAGAAGAACCAACATCATGCTCAAGTGAAGAATCTTCCGTCAGGACCCGAAATAGAAATTTTACCTGGTGGCAGCCTTGCCCTAGAATTTGGACAACACGAAGACGGAGAATCAGATGAATAGCTTATATATAATATATGCCCCACCTCAGGCAGAGAACCCTCTTTTATCAATTGTTCTTGCGTTCATTGAAGATCAAGCTCTTGCTGAAGCCGAAATGCATAAAGCATACAATAAGTGTTTTTTGCGCCCGGAAGCAACTCATATAAGCTTTGCCTCTAAAGAAGAACTCTACCAGTTTGCCCTCTTTTTAACCCAAGAATATTCAGTCCATGAGGCAATTTTGCTTTCAACTCAGGACTTTAATATGGCCATTGAAAATGTGCACAATCTTGCCAATCTACAAAATTTGTTCCAAAAATTTGGTCAAGTCATTTCGAATCCTGAAATTAACCAAAAAAAGAAAAGCTTTTTCACCAAGATGCTGAGCAAAAAATGAAAACAAAAGAATCAATATTTTCAATTCCTCGTTCCATCCTACAAGAAAACCTTGTGGCTCATGGCTGTTCCAAATTTTCTGCGACTCAGGTCTATGACTGGCTTTACCGCAAATTTAATACCGACGTAACGGAATGGAGTAATGTATCCAAAGCCGCAAAAGCTTATTTACAAGAAGAATTCTCTTTTTTTCTACCAGAGATTGTCACCTCACAAGAATCACAAGATGGGACTAAAAAGTTTTTACTAAAACTACAAGATGGTGAAACCATTGAATCGGTGATCATCCCTGGACTTGATCGCTTAACCATTTGTGTATCATCTCAGGTAGGCTGTGCCGTAAAATGCACCTTCTGTCACACAGGAACTCAAGGCTTCACTCGCAATCTCTCTACTGGTGAAATTGTTGGACAACTCTATCTTTTACAGCGGCTTCTTAAGGAGTCTGGCCCAGAGACTCGGCTTATTTCCAATGTCGTTTTCATGGGACAAGGAGAACCATTGCATAATTTTGAAAATGTTAAGCATGCCATTGAAATCATGCTCGACAACCAAGGTTTTTTCATCGGACAAAGAAAAATAACAGTTTCCACCTCAGGTATGGTTCCGCAACTTGAACGCATTAATGAACTTCCTCCTGTCAATTTGGCAATCTCGCTCCATGCATCTAATAACCAAGTACGCGAACAATTGATGCCTCTCAATAAAAAATATCCTCTTGAAACCTTGTTTGCTGCAATCAAAAAGTTCCCCCTCAAAGCTCATCGCTGGATTACTTACGAATATTTACTGATCGATGAGTTAAATAACAGCAAACAAGACATTGAGCAGCTTTGCCGTCTACTCGACAAAAACTCTTCCAAAATGAATTTGATCCCTTTTAATGAATATCCTGGGGCCGTCTACAAACGCCCCAGTGACAAAAACATTCACTGGTTTGCTCAGCAAATGACTGACAATGGAATCCCTTGCACCATTCGCCACTCCAAGGGTGATGATATTCTTGCAGCCTGTGGTCAATTAAAGAGTCAAACCAAGGACCAAGGTAGCTGAAAATGATTTCCGTCATTTTTCTCTACCCCATCAATAAAGCACTAACGGAGTTTAAATCTCACTTAGAGGAAGATGGTGGCATTGAAGTCTTAGAAGTCGATAGCCTTTCCGAATTTATTCAAACTATCTCGACAATTGGCCCATCAATTGTCCTTACTTCTGATACAAAAAAATGCGCTCGCTTTTTAGCGGAACATAAAGATCTAGTAAACTCTCTGCACTCCAAAATCTCTATTGTTTCAGGGCAGGAACTTCCTGCCAAAACCGTGAACAAGCTCATGGAGCTTGGACTAACTGATTTCATATCGGGTGAACCTCATAAAAAAGCATTGGAACTAAAACTCAATCTCTGGAAAGCAGGCATCGCCAAGGCCCTAGAAGAAAAAGAGGAAAAAGAACATCCCCATGAAAAGGATGACATCGTTACTTTTAAAACAAGCAGCGAAACTTCACAGAAACTATCAACAGAAAGACAAAGAGTTGAAAAACTCATTAGCGAAGAGCCTGTTCACAAGGAACTCATTCCCAAAGAATCAAAAAAGATTGAGCTTGATATTATCAGTACCCCTCCTGAAGAAAGAAAACATAAAAAAGCAGTTTTGCTCAATATTGAAAATGAAAGCAAAACAAAGAACAAAAAAGCTAATTCTGCTTTTGACAAGCTCATGGAACCCCAAGCGAATTTAGAAAAAAAACAAAAAATATCCTTGGATATTGATAATAAACCTTTCTCCAAGGTTGCCTCCTCATTATCTCCTCTACTTATAGAGGGTAATGAGTTAAAAAAACGAAAGCACCATCTAACAGAACTTGAGTTACAAGAACGCGACAATAAAAACAAACACCACAAAGATGCTTTTGACTTTACTGCCCAAACTGTTGTGAGCAACAAGGAAAAAGAATTAGAGATGGCTCCTGAAGGCAGTGCCTTAAAAAAAAGAAAATCAAATGAATCCATTTTAGAGCTGGAGCAAAAAGTTGTCTCGGCCAAACCAATACTTGAAGTAGAAGATACCACGCCCCCAAAAGAAAAAAATGATCTAGCTCTTGAAACTCAAGAAGTGACATCCTCAAAAGAAAAAGACGAGGGCGAGAAGGTCCTAGAGCAAGTTAAAACGATCAAAGAAAAATCTTCGAACACTGAAGTTGAAAAAAAGAAAATTACAAACAAGCAATCTGTTGACTTAGAACTAGAATCAAAAAAGAAAAAAAAAGCGGAATTAGAGGTCCTCAATTACGCCGAGCTCAAAAAGAAGAAAACGTCCCAAGAAGAAGACTTAAAAAAAGAATTGAAAAACAAAAAAACAGAGCTTGAACTAGAACAACAGCACAAGGCTAAAAATAAAATTAGCGTTGTAAATACAGAAGAAGCTACTCACTCAGAGAAAGATCTAGAACTCGAACATTCCGCAGAAAAGAAAAAGACGGATTTAGAAGTCTATTCAGATAAGCAGGACAAAATAGCAAAAGAACAAGAAGCCTCTCTGGTGCAAGAGGCAAAAGAGGTTTCCGCCATTTCAGAAGAAGAGTTGGAAAAGATCAAGG
>QKCN01000003.1 GCA_003245675.1 Bacteriovoracaceae bacterium
GCTTCGCCAGAGACTGATAAAATTAATTTGTGCCATAAGCTTTCGACTTTCTCTGGAGAGTATTCTTGCAATTTATGTCAAGGTTCATGGTATGAAATTGCATCATTATCTGCGAGTCTTGAGCGCCGAGAAAAGAAGTGTGGCATTGATGTTTGTGGAGAGATTAATCAACCCGCCTGTATCCGCGATGTCCAGAAAATTGATAAAGAGTGTCGCAATAAAGGCGATGCTGTTTTTTGTCAAAAAGGTTTGATAGCAAGCTGCGTCGATGGTGTTTTTATTTGTCAGTAAGCAAAAACCTTTTGTCTTTTAAGTAACGTTTAATTTCGTAGTTATTTGTTTTTTGCAATTTTTGAATAAAGGCATCGCGATAAGTCATTTCATAGTTAACGACTTTGTTTTTGTCATCAATTTGATTAAAGACATATCCATAATGATCTCCTCCGGCAATGGCCATAAAGTCAACAGTTGCAAGAGAATAGGTTTTATCGTCTTGAATTTCTTCTCCGCTTGTCGTTGTCAATCTTAACAAACGATTTCTTTCCCATTTTTCTTTTTTTCCATCTTGATTTAAATCTTCTGAAATAGAAGTATCTTGATTTTCCGCAATGACTAACTTTAATCCCGAAGGAATTAATGGACCTGCTTCATGGTCGGAACTGCCAATTCTAAAGAGCATTTTTAATTGTTTTCCGGTTATCATGACTTTTACCAAATTGTTTTGAAAAGGACAGACGCGAAAGGCATCTTTAAAAAGAATGGTGCCCGCCTCAAGATCTTTGCGCACGCCACCTGAGTTCATTGCTGCAAAATCGGTGTTTAATGCTTCTTTCATAGAATCAGCAACAAAACTGCCTAGAGGCATCGAGGAATTTGCAAGAGTGCGTGGCAGATCGTATTTGAGGTCGATAATGTGGCGCTCTGCTTGTCTTTTAATTTCTTTTTGATAGGGAGCAAGTATTGAGGCAATATCCGGATCTGGCGTTACTTTTTCCCCCAAAAATGTTGCAGGAATTGTTTCTTGGTGATTAATTGTCGGATCTTTGGTAAAGCAATCCTCTGATTCCTTGAAGAAGCTATGACATATTTTGGTTGGTTGATGGATAATCGTTTTTTCTTTGAGTAACTTTTTTGTTTCCGCATCGTAGTAGAGTTCCATACGCGCCAAATATTGCCCCTTACTAAATGCTTGTATTGTTGGGATGCCGTGGAAGTAATTGGCAATTTTGCTGTGAGTATGTCCTGTCACAAGCGCATCAATAGTTCCTTGTGGGATTTTTTTAGTTGCCTGTAGGAGTTCATCTCCTTCTCCATGACAGAGACTTATATCTTGCGGATCAAAATTAAGTTTTTCCATGTCGTAATTGTTTTTCTTTGCAAAATGATATCCACATTTGGCTCCAGTATGGGCCATGGCAATGACAATATCTGCCCCTTGAGAGCGCACTAGTTTAGCATTTTTAATCAAGCTGGTTGCGATATCTTCAAAATAAAGGCCTTTGATATTTTGTGAAATCGCAGTTGATGGAGTCTCCGTTGTTGTAATCCCAATAATTCCAACTTTTACGCCATTAATCTCTTTGATGTAATTGCGTTTAAAATTGGGCCATGCAATGGGGCGACCTGTTGCTAATTCGATAATGTTGGAACTTACAAAAGGGGCAAGAGATTGTTGTGCTCTTTCTTTGAGGGCCCCCTGTGGATCTTCTGTTTCTAAAGGAATAATTCTACTTAAATCAGTGGGACCGTAATCAAATTCGTGATTTCCAATGGTGATCGCATCGTAACCAATTTTATTATAGACTTCAATGACAGGCTTACCTTTGAAGTTGTTGGAAATTAATGTCCCTTGCATTAAGTCTCCTGCATCAAGCAATAGAACTTCTTGTGGATACTTTTCTCTCAACACTTTTACGTAGGAGGCCAACATGGCACTTCCGCCAATTGGAAAACTCATTGATTTCTCTTTGATTGTTTCAGGAGTTGTTTCAAAAATTGGTTCGAGATTACCATGCAGATCGTTGGTCGATGCAATAACAATTCGATGAATTTTGGAATTCTCTCCCAGATTTTCTTTATCGAGCTCAGGATAAGAGTAGAGTTGATAGTGTCCTTGGCGAAGGTAGAGCTGATTATCATTTTTGGGATGAAAGGAAGAGCAATTTGAAAAGGAATTTAAAAAGATTAAGGCGATGAGTATTTGAAAACATTTTTTCATGTAAAAGGCTCCGATTATTTTTATCAACTCTCGATTTTATCATTTATTAAAGAGGAAAAAATGAATACTCACAAAGTGAAATATTTTCCGTTTGGCCTTTGACGAAGTGCACTGCTTTTTTTAGACTAAAAATATATACTTTTGAATATATTAGGAGTTTGCAATGAAAGTAATTACGATTGCCAATAATAAGGGAGGCGTGGGTAAGACCATGCAGTGTTATCAATTGGCTTGTTACCTTGCAGACAAGGGATATCGCATCTTAGTCATTGATTTTGATTCACAAGCGAACTTAAGTGCTACTCTTGGTGTTGATGTTCAGCGCAGCCTCATTCCTGAATGGCTTATTGGAGATGTCGAATTAGATGATGTTATGCTTCCTGTAAATATTGAGTTCGAGTTTGGGGATAATATGAAAATTGTTCCTGCCAGTCGACATCTTGCTAGTCTTTCAAAACTTCTTATCTTGTCTGAAAATGATGTTCGTAAATTTGCTGGTCGCAAAGAGCGCTTGTTGCGTCTTCGTCTGCAAGGAGCTGAAGAGCAATTTGATTACGTGCTTATCGATACGCCTCCTATGTTGGGTGACGAACTCATTATGAGTTTGGTTGCATCTAATATGATTTTGATTCCAACTCAAGCGCAAGATTACTCAATTGATGGGCTTGAGGAGTTAATGGATACTTTTGAAATTATTCGAGATACTGAAAATCCAGGTCTTGATTTTACGATTGTGCCTTCAATGGTCAATCCTCGTCGTAAGATTGAAAGACAGCGCTTGGAAGAGCTTGCTCAGTCATTCAATATTACACCGCCGGTGAGAAATCTTGTGGATATGCAAGAATCTGTTTCTACACGTACTCCTATTTTTAAGATGAAGAAGAGTAAGCGTGGCGTAAATGATTTTAAAGCTGTTTGGGATTTTTTAAACATTTAGTTCTCATATCAAAGCCGGGGAGTCCATTTATGAGCAAAACTTTTGCTCCAAGAGTTTCAAAAAGAGAAAGAACAACCATCGATCTAACTGAAAAAGTAGATTTGAAAAAAGATTATTATCAGTTGTTAGAAGAGCGCAATTTTCTTCGCGGAGCAATTTTAGAAGTTTTGCATCTAAAAGAGATTAGTGTTTTAGAGCAGGTACGAACTAAATTTAATGATTCTTCACTCAAAGAATTAGCTGAAAATATTAAAATCAATGGACTCATTCAGCCTTTAGTTGTTCATAGAGATAATCGTGGAAAATACACTCTTATTTGCGGTGAAAGACGTTTCCGTGCGATGACTTTGAATGGACAAGTTGAAGCGCCTTGCTTTGTTTTGGAAGGAAAAACGCATGATGAGTTGATGGCGATTCAGTTTTCAGAAAACTCATCACGTGAACAACTTCACTATATTGATAAAGCTGATGGTATTTTTAATTATCAGCAAGAGACTGGAGCTTCTGAACGCAAAATTGTCGCGGCCCTTGGCATTTCTAAGACCGAGGTTCATCGCAGTTTACTAATTGCGAAACTCCCTAAAAGACTCAAAGAGGCTGCAAAGCAGTTCAATACTGAAAAATACGTCCTCCTGGAATTGGATGCGCTTCCCCCTTCTCCACTTAAAATGAGGCTTGAAGACCACGTTTTGACTGGAAAAATTACAAAAAGAGCGCAACTTAAAAAGTCCATGAACAATGGAGGACGTATTCTTCATTCTATTCCGGCAGAACCGAAGAAAAAAGTTGTGGTCAGCAAAAAGCAAAAGAGCGTAACAGCTGCGATGTTTATTAAGGCAATGAAAAGCAAAAGCTCAACTTTAGGCCTTGACGAAGACACTCAAGCACTATTAAATAAGCTGGTAAAAGAAACGAAAGATTTAATTGAATTGCAATAAGATCAGGGATGATTGAATCTATATAGCGCCGTCTAGCGAAGGGACTCTCTAGACGGCGTTTTTTTTATTTCAAAATTTTATTCATGCGTAGACCTTTAATTTTTCCGTAAAGCTGAATGTGCCCAGTGCTTTGAGCTTTGATCTCTGTGGGGATGAAGTCCATAGGAAGGTCTTTTAAATAATCAGTAATATCCATATCAATTTTTTTGAAATAGGTTCTTCCGTTAGGAGCAGTCTTCGTGTCTAAAAATTCTTTGATGCCATCATAGAAAGAACCTACAATGCTAGATTTAATTTTTACCAGCCAAGTACTTGCTGTGTCATTAAGATTTGAAGGGTAGCCATGTTCATTATAGGTAGCATCTCCTTTGATCGGAGACTGAGCAAGAACATGTAGCAATGATCTTCCTCCTTTGTTGGAAACAGATAGTTCAACTGGAATTTCTAAAGGAAATTTTATGATTCCACCAGTGTTGCCCCACACTTTTTCAATTGCTGTTCCGATATTGCGAGAAGTCCATTCTGCCTGTTCCTTAAGAGAGACTTGAACATTGACAATGACATAAAGTTTATTGCGGAATGTATGAACTTTGATTCCGTCTTGGCTTACGCTAACTCCAGGAATTCCCAATTTTTCGTTGAGAATTGCATTAATTTGTCCTTCTTCATATGCCAACTTTAAGATGCCGTTAAGTAGGGATTCAGAAACCGAGAAGCCAAAGTTATGATCAGTTGTTGAATTAAACTGAGCTTCTGGTAGTTTTTGTAGGCAGTTTTTATATTTATTTGATGAGCAGCTGCCATAGCCTTTTAGGTTAGGTGTTTCAAGGTGGTTGTTGTTTAGATAAAGGTCCGATTGGATTTTAGCATAGAGCTTGGATTTATCTGACGATGTTGCAAGTGAAGATAAGCTGCTTGCATAATCGAGACTACGAGTCATATTGAGTAAGATTTCGCCAATATCGCGATTGGGTTTGAACATTTCGATCGGCGGTAGTACGACTCGTGTATTATCTTGCTGAGCTACATAGATAGGATTGAAAAAAGATGGAACTTCCTTCGTTGCTTCAGTTTGTTTTTCTTCAGTTGTTTTATAAGAACCGGCTGCACCTAAAATGAAAGAGTCAACTCCACTTTCTTTTAAGAAAGAGTTGAGAGTTGTGCCTAGTTGCTCCTTTAGGTAAAGGGCCGTAACTTTTAGGATATTTTCACCGAGAGCACTTTTGTGAAGCTCTAGCTCTCTGATGAGGTCATCGCGAGTTAAACCAAAATTAAATTCTTCACTTCCGACAATGATGCGAGAAAGTTCTGGATATTGTTTGCTCGCTTGATATTTATCTCCCAAATAGCTCATCGAAAAGTTTTGACCGTATTTAAAGGTATTGAGATTGGTTGTAATTTGAGAAATTGACACATTCCCTTTGGTCAGTCCATTATCAGCATCGTTGAGCTTGAAGCTGATTTTGGCTCCGAGCTTTAGATTTTGAGTTGCTGCACCAATATTAATGAAGAGGTTTTTAAATTTAAGGAAGTTGTCGCGCTTGCAATTTTTTTCGGTACAAAGGTAGAGTTTGTCTAATTTAATGACAAGGTTGTCAAAAGCCACTTTCACATAAATGGTAATTTGATTTTCTTCATTTGAGAGGAATTGTATTTGAGTTTCTTTTTCATTTAATTTTGCCTTTATTTCAACTGGGCCATATTGGACGAAAGCATTAACTTTTTCATAAAAATTGGTAGAGGTAAAAAGCGAAGAAAGAACTTCATTCAATTTTTTGAACTCTTCCGATCTTAGATCAATAGAGTGAGAAATCATCCCTTCTTGAATTCTAAGCTTGCCGTCGTTTTTTCCTTCCATTTGCTCAAGGGCCGAAAAGAGAATATTCTCAATTGCGCTATTTCCGATGAAAAGCTTGAGATTATCACTATTGGCCATCGCCGCTAGGGAAAGCAGAAAAAGACTCAAAAAAATGAAATTCTTTAATGTGCTCATACAATAACTCCTCTCTTGACTAAGTACAGTGCAATTCTTATGCCGAAAAGCAGCCTAATATTTCCAATACTTATAGTGGTTAATTTTGTTTGAAAAATAGACACTGTCATAAAAATAGACAGTGTTGCCATAGTAAGTAGCTGTTTTATAAGGAGATTATTTGGCATGAAATCTGCACTTTAAGTTGCGAGAGATATTTTTAGGAGAGAGTTATGAAAAGTTTAATCACAGTTATTTTGCTTCTGATGCTATCTGCGACGAGCTTTGCCGCAGGAAGAGATATTGTCGCTAAAACGCGATTAAATCATCATTGGAGCAATTACTTTTTCGATAAAGTCGACACTCTATTCGGCAATACAGATATCATGACCTTAATGAAAGGCCAAAATCGTTCTCTTGATGTTGAAACAATCATTGATATCAATGATTTTAAATCGAAAGAGGAAAAGGACTTATTTGGCGGTATTCAGGAATTTTTTAACTACAAAAAATTGAGCCAAGTCAAAATCGTCACGAGTGTAAAAGGAATTTCCTATGAATTCGGCCGCTCCGTTGATGTAAATCCTAAAAATATTAAGGCAAATGGAATTCGTCTTGAGGGAGATGCTAAAATCAATGGCTTTAACTTTAAAGCAAAAGATTTGATTATTTCTATCATGCTTCCTAATCGCAGCGGTAGTTTCTCCAAATTTATTGATTTCTCATTTGGAGAAATTGAATGTGATATTGCAGAAGGAAATATTCTCAATATTGGTATTGTTCTTGATATCGCAATAAACAAGGCAAAGAACAAAATGCAATTTGGAATTCATCAGTCAAATTTTGATAGCCTACTATCACTCATGGATCATCGCGTAAGTCGTAAAGAGCTTGCTGATAAAGAGAGAAGCAAAGAAGATGTTTTGTTTGATTGGGAATATAGACCATCAGAAGAAGTAAGACCTTTTGCCTTTGTTGGTGACAGACTTTTCGTCCTTGTTGGAGATATGGAAAATTTTATAACAAACCGCTTTAACAAGAGTGCTTTTATTGGAAAATATTATCCAAGTGTTTCTCCTGCTGATTACAAAAACATTGAAGTGGCACCAATTGATCTTAAAAACTTTTCTGAGCGCTATGATAGTGTATTGAAAAATTATGTGTATCGTCTGGCTTTAGATTATCTCGCCAAAGGTGGGGCCGAAAAACTTGCTAAAATTATCGAAGAGATGGAGCTTTCTAGTGATTTCATCATCGCATCCTCTGTTTATTCCTTACTGCGTGTTTCTAATTTTGAGGCAAAGAGCAATAAAATCATTGATATTGGAATACAGGGAGAGTTTTCTACTGAAAAAGAATATAAGTACTATAATCCGACAGAACCAGAAGAGGGGGCAGAACCCGATACTCGTGGCTTTTTTCCCAAAAATGCAATGAAAGCCGTGAGAACAATTTCGGAAGAAGAAGTTGCTCAAAGTGAAGCAGAAGCTGAAAACTTAATTACCACAGAGCAAGCTGATATGGTTATTATGGCAAATGAGCATTATCTAACCAAGTTAGTAAAGAAGCTCTACGAGTCAGGGGCTTTTGATGAGACTTTTACGGAGACTGGTATTCGTTTGAATGATGAAAATCGAAATAATATTTTTATCTTATTGGATCAAGAAGGAAAGAATATCAGCCTTTATATGGATGTTATCTATGATGATATCAAAGGAAAGGCTGGTTCTCTTTACAAAACTATTCTTGGGGTCAACTCTCTTCGTTTCCCAGTCCGTTTTGATATTAGTGCAGAATTCGTTTTAGAAAAGAAGTCTTCTGAAGATGGAGAAAAAGTAAATAATAAAAAGATCCCTTTGCTCAAGCTCACTATTAATGATTTTGAGGACGATGCAAATTTCATTTTAAAGGGGCGTGAGGACTTAGGTTTGAGAAGCTCTGTGCAGGATTTGAAGCGCCTTCAAAAAATAACGAAAAAAGCGGTTGTAAAAGTTGTGCAAGATTCATTAAAATTAGCTAAAGGTGTTGAAATTAAAATGGAAATGGAACCTTTTGATAATATGGATATGGAAAAGGCGACAATCCGATCGAATGGAAAAGGATATGCCTTTTTACAGTTAAAATTAGATGATTCTAAAAGTGAAAAGTTGTCGGTAAAAGATGCAAAGTAGTAGGTGAAGGAGAAATGAGCGCAAGTTTATTTCACAAAAACAAAAATTCTTGGATTGATATTTCTGAAGAATGCATTATTGGGCGAGGGCGCGGAAATATCGTCATCAAAAATGATGTAGCCTTAAGTGGGCAGCATTGTCGTATCGTCAGCGATAAAGGCTATTATTTTGTAGAAGATATGCAATCTAAAAACGGAGTGAAGGTTTCTTCGATGGCCATTCCTCCTTCTCATCCCCATGTGTTAACAGATGGAGATGAGATTATCGTTGGTAATCAAGAGTTTATTTTTTACGAAGATATCAATAAGGAGCGGCAGGAGCTTATTTCCAAGCGCCATCGTATTGTCACAGGAGATGTTGCTCCAGATGAGACAGAGGGAATGGAAAAAATTATTGTCTCCGCAGATAATCTGAGGGGACTTTTATATCGTTTGGGTATTTTGGTGGCGAGCTTAAAAGAAGAGGCTGTGAACCAAGAAAAGCTTTTTGCGGATTTAAGAAAATTGGCCCCCACTCAAAGCGATCTCGATACCAGTACTGTCTTTGATTTAACCGTTCAAAAAAATAAAGCAAGTGTTCAAAGAGTGATTGAGCTTCTCGAAGAAGAAATGGAAACGCTTAAGAAAATCCGAAAATAACTTCTATTCTGTAAATTTTTGTAAGGGATGATTAGGGGGAAGATACGTCTTAAGTGTCCGAGTAAAATATTTTTTTCTCCAGAGATCTAAGCGTATAATTCCAAGTGTCCGTCCATTTTCATTTAAGAGTTCTAGGTAGCGAGTGGCATTTTTCATTTTCTCGCTATAAAAAATAATTTGATTCCAACGAAGGATAACACGGCGGGTGTTGTAGATATCATCTTCAAATTTTTGAGCAGTTTCAATGTGGGTATGAGTTAGCTTTATGCCCGCTTTCGTGCGTCGCTGGAGGACTGCAAATGCGGTGAGCAGTAGAATGGGATAGCCATATTTATAAACGTATATCGCATCTTTTACAAAGCCTATAAACATCCCTCCAAGAATATCAAGATTGGCAAAATTTAAAATATCATAAGAGTTTTCTGGTTGTGCGGGCTCTATTTTTGCCATTAGCTCAGCAAAAGTCTTTGAATTAAAGAAAAAAAAGAGTGCTGTCAGCATGATCGCGGAAATGAGAAAATGCGGATCAATTCCACGGATATCAAAAAAGTGAGAGGATTGGTATTTGTGAAAAAGTTTAGCATCGCGTTTTTCTTGCGCTTCGGCTGGAGAATCTTTAAAGGCACTCGCAATTTTTTTATTTTCTTGATTCGCTAGTTCGTAAGCAAGTTTTTTATCCTGTTCTCTGTCGCGTGCTACTGTTTCAATATCAAAATCTTTTGATTTTGGTATTTCTTCTTGGACATGGGATGCAATCTGATCCAAGTCGTCTAAATTAATTTTTTCCAATGTCTCTTTCTTTGTCATATATTTATTTTGATATAAGTTTATTAAAAAGTAATGAGGTTTTTATGGCAGTGATTCAATTATCAAGTTTGTGCTCTCGGGTGGTATGTGTTGCAGAAGAGGCGGGAGATCTCATTGAAAAGATGTCTAGGCTTCCACTACAAATTAAGCATAAGCAGGGACAGGGGCTTGTTAGTCAGGTTGATATGGCATCGGAGAAGCTCATTATCGCTCGTTTGAAAGAGTTGTTGCCACAAGCTTCCTTTTTGGCCGAAGAAGATTCTTTCCTTAATAAAAGAGCGCGGCAAAGTGGTGAGTGGCAATGGGTTATTGATCCCCTTGATGGCACAAACAACTTTATTGCGGGTATACCCTTTTTTTGTATTTCCATCGCATTAACTTTCAAGGATGAGCCGGTTTTAGGCGTTATTTATAATCCCGTACTGAAAGATTGTTATAAGGCGTGGAAAGGTGGCGGAGCTTTTATGCGAGAGCGCAATGCCAAGCGCTTTTTAAGAATTGAAAAAATAAACTCGTCTAAAAAACTCGGAGATTGCATGCTGGCGACAGGCTTTAATCACGAAAAGGGGCAAGAAACTCCCTGCGAATTTGAAGCCTTTTTTGAAGCCGTACAGACGACAAGGGCGGTAAGGAGAATTGGAAGCGCTGCACTTGATCTTGCTTATCTTGCGGCAGGAGTCTTTGATGGCTTTTGGGAACAGGGCCTTGCACCCTGGGATGTTGCTGCGGGCACTATCATTTGCCAAGAAGCTGGAGTAAAAGTGTCGACTTTTATCGGAGAGATGGATATTCATGGGCGCTCTATAATTGCGGCTAGACCTTTTATATACAAAAAATTAAAAAAAGCACTTTTTCCTATTCTCTTAAAGAAAAGTCGTTGATTTAATTGCGATACAGCTTATAATTTAAGCAGTTAGACATTTTCTGGTTCCACCAGAGAAAAACCATGGAGGGCGCTCAAGTGGAACATTCAGTATTCAGATATTTGAATTATTTTAATGTGGAACTGCTTATTATTTTATGGGCAGTGCTTGCTATTGTTTTAATTTCATTTGCTCTAATTTGGCTGCACAACCGAAAAAAGTTTCATAAATTTAAGCACCAAATTCCCGCAGACGTTGTGAAAAACTATCTTGATTCCATCATCCAGAACTCAGAATCATTGAAGTCATCTCTTTTTAGAGGAGGTGGAACAGAACTAGGGGCAGGGATTCCAGCGGTGATGAATCTTTCTTCGCTTGCAGGAGATGGTGCTTCACAAGAAGAGCTTAATCGCAAAAATGCAGAGATCTCTCAGCTGATGGCCCAGCTTACGGAGAAAGGAAGCACAATTCAAGATTTAGAAAAACGCATCAAAGAACTTGAAGGCAAGCTTGCTGATGGAAGTGGTGTTGATGTTTCTTCTTATGAAAATAAAATTGCAGAATTAGAATCCGCTTTAGCAGACGCTGAGAAAAAACTTGCCGCTAAGCCAAGTGCTGGAGGCGGAGCAAGTGGAGAGGAGCTTGATAAGCTAAGAGCAGAACTCGAAGAAGTCACTCGAGAAAGAGATGAATATCACGATCGGCTTCAAGAATATGCGATTATTGAGGATGACCTTGCTAATTTGAAAAGGCTTCAGCAAGAAAATGCTCAGTTGCGTAAAGCGTTACAAGATGCGGGCATCGCAATTCCAGCCTTAGATGCACTGGCTGCAGAAGAGCCAGAAGTGACAAGTTCTCTTGTGGAAGAAGTTCCAGAAGAGGAGCCAGTTGTTGAGGAAGAGCCTGCCTCTGAAGAAGAAGCTCCTGTTGAAGAAGAACCAGCTGTTGAAGAAGAGGCTCCTTCACTTGAAGATATGATGGAGGCAGCAGAAGCTGTCCAAGAAAGTGAAGTCGTAGAGGAAGAAGTTGCAGAATTAGCAGCACCCGAGCCTGCTGAGGAAGAAGGGCATGATGCTAAAACGGCAGAAGATTTACTTAGTGAATTCGAAAAAATGCTAGGATAGTTTATGATGAAAAAACTTTTAGGGACTTTGCTTCTTCTTGCTTTGACAAACTCTACTTGGGCCGTGACAACTTCTCCTAAAAAAATATCATCAAGTTCCGAATTAAAAAATGAGTTCCAGTCGAAAAGTATTCTGCGTAAAGACCTAGAGTTTTTGCGTGAAAAAAGCCTTGCGCTGGCAGGTCAGGCTGTTCCCGTTTTACTCGAAGTTATGAAACAGCCGAGTTATCATTTAAAAAAGAGATGGGTCGCAACTTTTCTTTTAGGACAGATCATGGGTAAAAAGGCTGGACCTTTACTTATCCGTTATACAGAGCATCCAGAATGGATGATGAGAATGGCCGCACTAAAGACTTTACGCGGTATTAAATTTGAAAAAGAAACATCTTTTTATTCCAAAGTTTTGCAGGATAAATCTTATCTTGTGCGCAAAGAAGCTCTTTTGAGCATTGCTCAGATTAAAGACAAAAATTTGGGAGAAGATGTTTGGAAGCAAATATTTAAAAAAGATAACTATAAAAAAACAAAAAAAGGTTTTTTTAGAACTGAGTTAGTAGGGCTGGCCATAAGAACCCTAGGGGATATTGGGCATGATGGGCATAAGAGTGAATTAAAAAAGATGTTGGATAAAAAGCGTTATCAAGATATTCACAACGATATTCGTTATGCATTAGATAAATTTTCAGGTTCTAAAAAGAATAACAACAAAGTGATCTTAATAAAGTCTTAGCTAGAAGGCATTTAACTGTTCTTTCTCTCTTGCTTTATCAATTTCCTTGAGCCGATTGTCGATCCAGATTTTTCTTCCTAGGCGATAAAGTAAAGTCCGTTCTAAAATTCCATCAGTAAATTTTTCTTTCCATCCTTGTAAAAAGTCTTGTTCGATGAGCTGCTTTTTGTAGATGGTCACTTTTGTTACTTCGCGCGGGCCTTTAAAGCCTTTGACAACATTGATGATTAATTTATATTTAGCTGCTTTAATATTCATATTCTGGCCAAATGATTCTGAAAAATTAAGAGAATTGGTGTTGTCCATCCATCTGGTTTTCAGAACTCCAGCTTCCTGATTTTGCATCTCGATATCAAAGTTTTTGGATATTTGTAGAACTGCCTGCCAAGTTTGATTAAAATCTGCAGAGTAAATTTGGGAAGGAATTTCCATTTCTTCGGTAATATATTTGAATTTCTCATACGAGGCACAGCTGGAGAGTATTGCTATGGCCATCATTGAAATAAGCAATTTGATCATCAGATTTCTTCCTTTAATATCCATATCTAAAATGGTATCAGTTTAGTATAAAAAAGCTAGTCTTAAAGGCAGAGGAGAACATGGATACTCAGCAGATATTAAAAGATGTTTTAGTGTTGGAGGGAAATGCACTCTTGAGGGCAAGTGAGCGAATTCGAAAGGAAGATGCTGACCATATGCTTGATGTGTTTTCTTCTTTACGAGAGCTTGGGGGGCGTGCTTTTTTTATTGGGGTTGGTAAGTCTGGTCTGATTGCCTCAAAAATGGCATCAACTTTTACTTCTTTAGGACTTCCTTCTCATTTTCTTCATCCTACGGAAGCTTTGCATGGGGATCTTGGCCAAATTTCTAAAAATGATATTGTTTTTCTAATCAGTAATTCCGGCACAACGGAGGAAATTCTAAAATTATTACCATTTTTACCTCTCGAAAAGGAGAGGTTGATTGGGCTTGTAGGAAATCTATCATCTCCTATTGCTAAAGCCTGTCAGCTTGTTTTTGATTGTTCTGTGGAAAAAGAGGCTTGTATTAATAATCAGGCTCCGACAACCAGTACGACTTTGACTATGGCGCTGAGCGATGCTTTGGCAGTGCTTTACGAAAATCTCGTTGGTCTTTCGCGTGAAGGTTTTGCGCAAAATCATCCAGGAGGCCTTTTAGGTAAATCTCTAATGTTGAAAGTTGCGGCATTAATGATATCTCGCGAGGAATGTCCTCAGGTAAGTCGTCAGGCGACCATGCAAGAAGTCATTCTGGAAATGACTAAAAAGCCGACAGGTATGTGTGCCGTTGTTGATTCAGACAAAAAATTATTGGGGATTATTGTCGAAGGCGATATTCGTCGTACTTTTGCCGCAGGTGCAGATTCTTTATCCACTTCAGTGGAGAGTATCATGAATAAAAAGCCAGTCATTGTTTCAGATGATAGTCGTGCTTATGATGCTCTATGCTTGATGGAAAAGGGGGAACGCTTAATTTCCGTATTACCCGTCGTTGATAATGCAGGTTTCTTTTCGGGGCAAGTTAGACTACATGATCTTTTGCGCGAGGGATTTGCGCTGAATAAAAAGTAATTGAACAATTGCAATAAGAGACCAAAGAATGCACAAACTCCAGATTCCTAGGAGGGAATAGAGAGTGGGTGAACCTTTTCTTATTTTCACATTAATATCGAGTGCTCCCATTTGTTCATAGCCTAATTTTTGATCGTATTGACCAGTTGGATAAATCACTGTGCTGATACCTGTATTAGTAGAGCGAATAATGGGAATTTGAAACTCGAGGGCCCGCCAGCGACTGAGAAAAAGATGTTGATAGGGTTCGGAGGTATGTCCATACCAAGAGTCGTTGGTGTGGTTGATAATAAAGTCGGGATATTCTGGTAATTGATTGATCTGCTTAATGAGGAGGCTGGGGAATAGTATTTCATAGCAAATTGAAGAAATGAATTTAAGTCCCGATTTTAAATTAAAAAGAGTTCCTTCATCTGCGTATGCAAAATAAGATATATTAGTGAGGTAGCGGCTGGCATATTGGGTAAATGGCCCAAGTGGTAGGTTTTCGCCAAATGGTAGGAGTTTGTTTTTGTGGTAAACCGCTTGAAGTTCTCCTTCGGAGAAGTGAAAACTGGAATTATATTCAGAGCGAAACCAAGGAAGTTTTTTTTCCGGAAGAACTGTGTTTTTATCATAGCCTCCAACGACGAATTCTGCGCGGGTTTTATCCATGATGTATAAAAACTCAGGTGGGATCGCATTTTGATTTTCTGTCATCTGCGCTGAGCGAAGCCCAAAGGGGTAAGCCGTTTCTGGCCAGATAATAAGCTCGGGAGAAAATTTTGCAGCTCCGATGCTTAGATCAATGTAGCGTTGGACGACTTGATTGATTGCAAGTTTTTCACCTTTTTCTGATTCCATTTTTAAAAAGTTACCAATGTTCGCTTGTACGATCCTTGCTTTGAATTGTTGCTCTTCTTTTTGGGCATTTGGTATCAGCGCGATTGCAAAGTTTATAAATAATAAAAGGCTGATAAAAACCCAAGAACCCTTATTAGCCTTTTTTTGAGTCCACCAAAAATGAGATTCAAGCACGATCCAGTAGAGTAGGAAGGAATAGCCGACGGAACCCCAAATGGGAGCCAGCCCGCTGCTTCCTGGGAAAATTGGCCAAAGCTGTCCAAGATGTGCGGGAAATTGTTGAGGGAAAAGGTATTCGCAGAGGGCCAAGAAAAATGAAAGAACTAGCGGAAGCTGAAGTAGTCTTTTCAATTTTGTTTCTTTTTGTAGAAAGCGCGCAAGCCCCCATATGGCCCACCACTGTGGGAAGACGATGAGAGTAAAGAGCAGCCATAGAATAATTCCGACGATGAGGGGAAGTTGTCCAAAAACGGAAAGAGTTTTTGGTATCCAGTAAAAGCCAATAAGGTTAGCCCCAAAAAAGAATGACACGAGCTGAAAGAGAGAATTTTTCAATCTTTTTTCGGACAGTAAATAGTAAAGAACGATGAAAACGCCGATAAGGGGCAAAGGAAAAAGAGCAAAGGTCCAACGCGAGGGGAGACCGAGGGCATAAAAAGCTCCGGCCGTAAAACAGAGTAATAGGGACTTATTGAGTTGCGACATGGCGATACGTTTTAGAATCCTTTGAATACTTACTTGCCAATTCTAAAGCGTTCTGAGCATCAAGTCTACCTTTTGACTTATTAACGGTATCCATATTGCTCTCTTTTTTGGATGACTGAGCAATAATTGTTTTAAGATCGCGATGACCCAGCTGAGGGTATTGAGATCTCAAAAGGGCGGCGACGCCACTGACAAAGGCTGTAGCTTGGCTCGTTCCTGTCATTTGAGCAGCTCTGTTTCCGGGAATCGATGAAGTAATGCGATAACCTGGAGCAGAAAGATCAACAGAGTGAATGCCCCAGTTGGAAGACTCAACTTTGCTGTTTAAGCGGTCGTGTGCTGTAACGGTAATGATATTAGAGAGCCCATAGCTTGCAGGATAATAAGCATTCTTTTTCTGATCAATATCAGAGCGCTCATTGCCTGCAGCAGCGACGACGAGAATTCCTTTTTGTTCTGCCTTTCTTAGGACTTCGAGTTCTTCTTTGGCTGGCTCAGGTCCTCCGCCAGAGTAGTTGATGATATCAACACCTTGGTCGACAGCGTATTCGAGGGCCTTGATGGTTGCTTCGAGATTTGCTTGGCCAGAGGCGCGTGGATTGTAATATTTTAGGGCCATGATTTTGACCTCGGGGAAAATACTTTTAATGATTCCTGCAACGTGAGTTCCATGTCCATGAGTATCAAAAGGTTGTGATGTTTTTTTACCTTTGGAGAAGTCGACGCCGTAATCTTGAGAGTTGATTGTTTTCTTTTCTGAATTGATGAGGTTGTCTTTTAAAAATGGATGTTCTGGATCAATTCCTGTATCAACAACGGCCACCAGCACATCGCTTTTCTTTTCGAAAATTTTCCAAGCTTCTTCTAAATTAATCGCTCCAGTTTTGAGACTGGGATCAATTCCCCAACCAACAAAGCGACTCTTTAATACATTTTCAGTATATTTATCCGCCAGTTTGGAAAGAGCTGTTGCCGTTTCTTTCTTATCCAACTTTATGAGAGTCGTCGTTTGCGCTGCTACATTAAAAAGAGCGGCACACCCAATCGTTATGGCAAGAAAGCTATTTAAAAGCTGCTTTTTGGTCATTCTCCACCTTAAAAAACAGAATAAGTACAAAAATAGCACTATAACTATTTTATTGCTTATCGGCTATTTGCCCAAAAATCTATAGTGATCTTTTGGGAATTTTTAAGCTGCAGTACTCGATGAAATCTCTAAAACTCGGAGAGTTAAGGGGGGGAGAATAAAAAAACCTTTCCCTCTTAAGCGATGAGGGAAAGGTTTTAAATATTTTATATTTAGGATGTGTGGACTGGGATTAGCTACCGAAGTAACGCTGAAAACCTCTTTCTCTTTCTTCTGCATGAACAACACAAAAAGGAGTCCAAGGTTGATTTTCCAATCTTTTTGCCTCAATTTGTTCATCACAATCAAGACAGTATCCATAGCTTCCATCTTCAATTCTGGCTAAAGCTTCATCAATCATGCGAAGTTTGCCCATTTCTTTTTCGCGAATTGAAAAACTCACTTGTTGGTTAATGACGTTAGTTGCAAGATCTGTTTCATCTGCAAGATCATCACTGGATACTTCAAGATCTTCTCTTTTATTAAGAAGTCCACCATTGAGTATTTGCTTCTTCATCAAGAGCAATTTTTGCTTAAAGTAGTCGAGTGTCTTTGCATCCATGTTACATCCTCCTTGATCTAATTTGCATGCCTATCCATCTTAGACTGGCATCAATACTTAATTTTACACATGATAAAGAGGCTGAACCAAGTTAAAAAAAAAGGAGCAAAATTTGCTCCTTTCCTGTATTTATCGCATTGTTATCATTTATTTTTGACTATTTTCTTTGAGGTTGCGCCAAGATTTTCCAATTCGATTGGACCTTACTTTCTGCCATTTTTCAACAGCTTGGCGATGATCCTTGTAATTTGCTGAAAAAACATGAGTTCCGTCATTTTTACTTACAAAATAGAGAAAATTATGTTTTTCGGGATTCAGTACAGCTTTAATTGCCGAAATTCCTGGATTGGCAATTGGCCCTTTGGGTAATCCTGCAATGCGGTAAGTGTTGTAGGGCGTCACTTCTTCTAAATGTTTTTTACGCAGATTGCCATTAAAATTTTCGTAGATTCCATAGATGGTGGTGGGATCAGACTGCAAACGCATTCTTTTTTTGAGTCGATTGAGAAAAACGCCGGCGATAATTGGGCGCTCAAAAGAGGCGCCAGTTTCTTTTTCAACAATAGAAGCCAAGGTGACGACTTCATGACTCGACAGGGAGCTGTCATTTTGAGTTAAAAGCTCTTTGGTCTTGTTTTCAAATTGCAGGTAGAGATTTTTTATAATAATGGGGGCCGGTGTATTTTTATCAAACTGATAAGTCTCGGGATAGAGGTATCCTTCAAAGGAATCTGCCTCTATATGGAATTTTTTGAGAAGTTCTGGGTCGCGGGCCGCTGCAACAAAATCTGCGGCTTTACAAATTTCTTGTTCCTCAAAAATTTTTCCCAATTCAAATATATTTTTTCCTTCAGGAATTGTGATTTTCTGGGCAATAGCCACTCCGTTCACTAGGGTGCGTAAAACATCGGGCATCGTTGAGCCGTGTTTGATAACAAAAGTTCCAGCCTTAAATTTGGTGAGTAGCCCTTTGTAATTTGTGTAGTGATGGAAAAGTCGAGGGTTACTAGTAATGCCTTCTTTATACAGGCGGTGATTAATGCTGGAGAAACCTTCACCTGCCTTTACCGTAAAAAAGGCATCTTTTCCTTCGTATGGATTAGTGAAAAGAATGTAGAGGTGAATGCCAATCATAATGCTGGCGATAAACGGAGCAACAATAAGGAGCCAAATTAATTTTTTCATGGGGCCATTATGACATGAAACTTTTGCTTGGCCAGTTAAAATTTTAGTTCGAGTTTTTGAGAGCAAAAATCTTCTAAAATAATGCTTGCGGCTAAGGCATCTATTTTATTGTAATCAACTTGAAAGTTGTAGGCCGGAGAGTTTTTCATGCGCTCCTCCGCTTCAAAAGAAGAGAGGGTTTCGTCTTGTATGTGGACGGGAATATCTTGCACAATTTGAGTCAGCTTTAGATGGAATTCACGAACACGTTTACTCATATTTGTTTCTTCTCCCGTGAGAAGCTTGGGAATTCCTAATATAATGTGAGTGATGTATTCCATCTTGCAGACTTTTTTAATTTCTTGGCAGACTTGTTCGTCGCTGGCAAAGCGGATGCGATCATAAGGGGTGGGATAGGGATCATTGTTCGGATTAAAAGTGGCTAGCCCTACGAATTTAGTACCAAAATCAATTCCTAAGAAATGGGAGTTTTCAAAATTCATTGTCCAATCCTAAAGATGAAAAACGTAGTATTTAACTACACTTGACATTATGAGTAATCAATATATATTAAAGAGGCATTTCACAATTATCGCAATTGTATCCAAAATAAATTTTGTTCTGTTTATTCTTTGTTTTGGAATTCTGTTTGCTTTCCTAAATCATAAGCAAAACGTAATGGAGAATTAAAGATAATCCTGCTTTTCTAATGTTTCCAAGTATATTCACAAGAAGGAGTAGATCCTAATGAATCTCAATGAATTAAGAGAAAAAAGTATTCGAGAACTTTCTGAGTTAGCCACAAGTTTGGAGATTGAAAATGTCACCTCCATGAAAAAACATGAAATTATTTTTCATCTGCTAACAAATCATGCAAAGAAGGGCGAAGAAATTTACGGAGAAGGTGTTTTGGAAACCTTGCCCGATGGATTTGGTTTTTTGCGTTCACCCCAATATAACTACTTACCCGGTGCCGATGATATTTATGTCAGTCCCAGTCAAATTCGCAAATTTGGTTTAAGAACTGGTGATACTGTCGCGGGACAAATTCGCCCACCTAAAACGAAAGAAAATGAGCGTTACTTCGCTCTTCTTAAGGTTAATCACATTAACTACAATCCTCCTGTAAAACACAAAGGGGTTGTTCTTTTTGATAACTTAACTCCCTTATATCCGGAAAAACGTATTAGTTTAGATTTTAAACCCACTAATTATTCAACGCGTATTATTGACCTCTTTGTTCCTCAAGGATTTGGTCAGCGTTGCTTGATTGTGGCACCACCGAAGGCCGGAAAAACTGTATTACTTCAAGATATTGCCAATGCCATTACTCATAATCATCCCGAGTCGATGTTGATTGTTCTTCTCATCGATGAGCGCCCTGAAGAGGTCACTGATATGAGAAGAAATGTAAACGCAGAAGTTGTTTCTTCTACTTTTGATGAGCCAGCCAGTCGCCACGTACAGGTTGCGGAAATGGTTATTGAAAAAGCAAAGCGTTTAGTTGAAGCAGGCAAAGATGTCATTATTCTGCTTGATTCCATTACTCGTTTAGCTCGTGCTTACAATACAGTGGTTCCACCCAGTGGAAAAATTCTTTCTGGTGGGGTGGATTCTAATGCTCTTCACAAGCCTAAAAGATTTTTTGGAGCTGCACGTAATATTGAGAACGGAGGATCACTTACTATTATCGCCACTTCTTTGATTGATACAGGATCAAGAATGGACGAAGTAATTTTTGAAGAGTTTAAGGGGACAGGTAACTCTGAAATTCAGCTTGATCGCAAGTTGATGGAAAGAAGGATTTTCCCTTGTTTGGATATTAACAAGTCTTCCACTCGTAAAGAGGATCTTTTGATGGATAATAATACTTTGCAAAGAGTTTATGTGCTCCGCAAAGTCTTGAACCCTATGAGTACGATTGATTCTATGGAATTTGTGCTCGACCGTATCAAAGATACTAAAAACAATGGAGACTTCATCGAATCCATGAATGGATAGGAGTCAAACTTGAATCAGACTGAAGAAAAGAAATATACCTCAATTGGAGGGCAAGCTGTCATTGAAGGTGTGATGATGCGCTCTCCTAATTCTTTTGTTGTGGCCGTTCGCAAGAAGGATGGAACCATTAAAATTCGTAAGGATCAGTGGTTTGGCCTTTCGCAAAAAATGCCTTTTTTCAAAAAGCCTTTTTTTAGAGGGATTTTGATGTTGCTTGAGGCAATGAGTAACGGCATCGTCGCGCTTAATTATTCGGCCAATGAGGCTATGCGCGATGATCTTAAAGAGCAGGCGCAGAAAAAGAAAATGAGTGAAGAGGAATTAGAGAAGAAACTCAAAAAAAGTGAGAAAATTGACGTCATGACTTTTTTGACGATTGTTGCTTCTTTCTTGTTGGGGATTGGACTTTTTATCTTTTTGCCTCACTTTTTAACTTGGCTTTTTTCAGTTCTTTTTAACCAAAAATGGAATTTGGATGGTGTTGCTTTTCATGCGGTTGATGGCGTGATCAAAGCTTGTATTTTTGTGCTCTATGTTTGGGTCATTGGGTTCTTGCCTGATATCAAGCGAGTGTTCCAGTATCATGGGGCAGAACACAAGGCGATTGCAACTTTTGAGGCAAAAGAAGAATTGACCATTGAAAATGCACGCAAATATGTGACCCTTCATCCTCGTTGTGGCACTAGTTTTATTTTCTTTTTGCTGTTCATTTCCATCATCATTTTTTCCTTTTTATTTACGATCATTCCCTTAGGTGTTCCGAAGGGAGGTGTCGAGTTGACCAAGTTGGCCCAGATTATTGCGCATATTAAGGCAGTGGCTTGGAAGATATTGTTCATGTTCCCCATTGCGGGAACTTCTTATGAATTGATTCGCTTGTCTGGAAAATATTCCCAAAATCCTTTTTGTCGTGCTTTCATTTCTCCGGGAATGATGTTGCAAAAGCTGACAACTAAAGAGCCTGATGATCAGCAGTTGGAAGTGGCTCTTGCTTCAATTAAGGTGGCTTTGCTTCTGGAAGATAGTTATAAGTTGAAAGAGGCTGCAGGGAAAGTTTTGAAGCTTGAGGAGATTGAGGTTTCTTCACTAAGTGAAATAGACTCCAGTAATTTATCTTTAAAGGATTTTTTAGAATGAGTATTTTTGATAAGCTCGATTCCGTTGTAAAGCGCTATGAGACATTAACTGAGCGTCTTGCCGATCCCACTATCTATGATCGTCAGGAAGAGTTTAAAAAGACAAGTGCAGAGCGTGCTTCTATTGAGGAAGTCGTGCAGGTTTATACCGAGTATAAAAAAATCCGTGAAGATATTGATGGAGCTAAAGAATTGCTGCGTATGGAGAGTGATGAAGAAATGCGCGAAATGGCAAAAGAAGAGCTCGCTGAAAATGAAATAAAGCTTGAAGATATGGAGCAAAGTCTCAAATTGCTACTTTTGCCTAAAGATCCTCTTGATGAGAAAAACGTTATTATGGAGATTCGTGCAGGGGCAGGAGGCGATGAAGCCTCTATTTTTGCAGCAGATGTTTATCGCATGTATCAAAATGCGTTTAAAGATTTTGGGTTTCGTTCGGAGCTAATTTCCTTAAGTGAAAATGCTGAAGGATTTAAGGAAGTGATCTTTTCCGTTTCAGGAGAGAAGGTTTACTCCAAGATGAAGTATGAATCGGGAGTTCATCGTGTGCAACGTGTTCCTAAAACCGAAACGCAAGGGCGTATTCATACTTCGACAATTACTGTTGCTGTACTGCCCGAGGCAGATGAGGTGGATTTTGTTTTGGATATGAATGAAATTCGCGTTGATATCTATCGTGCTTCAGGGGCAGGTGGACAGCACGTCAACACGACTGAGTCTGCAGTTCGTTTGACCCATATTCCAACAGGCTTAAGTGTTGCTATTCAGGACGAACGCAGTCAGCATAAAAATAAAGATAAAGCGATTAAGATCATGAAGGCTAAACTTTATGATAAAAAGGTTCAAGAGGCGAATGCGGCACATGCAGCAGCTCGCAAGGGGCAGGTGGGAACAGGTGATCGTTCAGAACGTATTCGCACTTACAATTTTCCCCAAGGGCGCCTCACAGACCATCGCATTGGTTTGACCCTATATTCTCTTGATCGCATTATTGAAGGAGATATTACTCCTGTGGTTGAGGCTCTAATCGCCTATAATCAGGCAGAATTACTTAAAGGACAAGAGGATTAGGTCCTTAGGTCTGTTTTAGATCTCTTTAATGATATCTTGCCAAGGTTTTCTGCTATTTGGTGTTTCCAGTTTTTGCAGAGCTTCTGGAAGATCTTGAGTTGGACCATGCTTACCAGTAACAAAGGCAATAACAACCAGATGTTCTTCACTGTCTAATTGTAAAAGCTTTAGGGCCAATTCAGGGTCAAAACCGGCCATCGGATGAGTAAAAAAACCTAATTGATTTGCTTGTAGTGTAAAGTTTGTCCAAGCTGAACCGGCATCAAAGGCGGCCCATTGATTTTCTTTTTGGTTGTGCTGAAATTTTTTACGCACACAAAGAAAACCCATGATGGGCGCATTTTGGGCCCAAGCGCGATTGTTGGGAGTTAAACAATTAAGAAAATGAGCCTGTGTTTCTTCTTTTTCTGCCAGGTAAAACTCCCAAGGCTGTTCGTTGTAGCAAGAGGGTGCCCAGTTTGCGGCTTCGAATAAAGAGTTTTTCTCTTCTGGCGATAGGGGTGTTTTTGCAAAGGAGCGAGGGGACCAGCGATTGATGAAAATATCGGCGCATAGTTCATTTTCTTTTGTTCTCATACACATTTACCTTTATCTTAGTGGGAAGATTGTTATGATATTCTGGTGTTAGTGGAACATTTTTAAGAAGTATTACATGAAAAGTATTAGGGAAGAAATTAATTTATTTTTTTCAGCGCATGAAGATTTTTTAACAAAGTCTTATCCTGGGCTTTCTGCTGAGCGTTTATTGAAATCGTTTTTGGAAAATTATCCTCAACTCAGTGCAGATGTTTGTTTTTCCTGGGGTTTATCTAGTTTTTTTGAAAAATTAAAAAATAGAGTTCCGCTAGCTTATATTTTTGGAAAAGCTTTTTTCTTTGCTGATGAATTTCTTTGCAATCAGGAAACGCTAATTCCTCGCTTTGATACCGAAATTCTTGTCGAGGAAAGTTTGAAGATTATTGCGTCTGAAAATATTCAAACAGTCTTGGACATTGGCACAGGAACAGGTTGCGTGGGTTTGTCCTTACTTACCAATTCTCAAAAGCCTTTGTGCTTAGTTGCAACGGATCTTTCTGCACAAGCTTTGGCCGTGGCTCAAAAGAACGCCAATTTGCTAAAGTACCGCTTGCATCCAGCAGCACAGCTTAGCTTTTTGCAAATGGATCGTTTGCGTAAATGGGATTATACTCGCAAGCTTGATTTGATCGTGTCTAATCCGCCCTATATCCCACAGTCCGAATTTGACTCACTTGTACAAAAAGAGGTTCATGATTATGAACCCCATATGGCC
>QKCN01000088.1 GCA_003245675.1 Bacteriovoracaceae bacterium
ATTCAAGAAGCGGAAGATATGGCCACTGAGTTAATGAATATTATTTATGGGCAGGCTAAAAATATCCTCAACCAAGGCGGCGAAACCAATTTGGCCCCCGAAATCCCTTTCCTCATCAGAGGAAGAAAGTTTCCCGAAGATCCGGAAAATGAGCATCAAACAAAAATTACGACAACTCTCTCTAAAGGCTACAATATTGTGGTTCAATTCGAGACTGAAGTTGGTAGTTTTTTTATTCGCAACTGGTTTCCCTTTGGATTTAAGGTTGAAATGCTAAAATAACAACGCATTGCACAATCTGTCTTCTTAGTCTTTTTTACATATCCCTTTAAATTCTTGACTATACTCGTCAGAAATTGCAAATTCTTGGCAAGAATATAGGAGAATTTTATGCAAAAATCGAAGCTTGCCCTTTTTGCCTCTGCCCTCATAGCCTTTTCATCCCCTAGTATGGCCAAACAATCATATGATCCCTCAGACGATCTTATCAATGCCTTTTGTGGTCAAGATCTAGGTGAACATACCTTAGTGGCCCTAGGGCAATCCCAAGCTCTAGAAAAAATTATAACCAGCATGCAAGATGACGAAAATTGCGAGTTGGTTTACCACAATGCCTTGGCCTTGCATCAAAACCTCCAATTAATGGAAAGCTATTATAACCAAAAAGACCAAACGAAGCGCCGTTATGAGCTTGAAGTCAATCGCTATGCCGACGAATTGGCCACCGAAAGGGCCACCTTGTTTGATACCTATATGAACAATTTTGCAAAAGAAAATCCTGGATATACAACAGCGGACTACGAAGCTTATGCATCCAGCTTTGTGCCCTCTTCTGATTATTACGAAGGTTTGGAATCGGCCTACCTCGACAGCAAAATCAACCTTATTTCTTCCGAAGCCAGCTTATCCACAGATGGAACACAGGATGAACAAACTCACCGCTTAAATAATATTTCCGTAATTTCTGGAAATTTGCGCTCACTCTTTGCGGCCATAAATGACTCCCCCAACTGCTCTCAAGAAAAGCTCAATGTACTCGGTCAACTTGCCTCCCAAGTGTTAGGAACGGCCGGTTCCATCTATGGAGGAATTGTTGGCGGCGTAATGATGTTGGGATCACTTGCCATCACCGGCGTAGATCACCTCGTAAAAAATATCAAAAAAAGAAATAGACTTGAACTCATTGAAGACTCTCGCCTACGCCTCGCTTTAGGCTGTGCCTACGAATCAATGGCCAAGACTTGGTGCCAGGCCAATTCCACAGAAGCGATCATCAAACACAATCAGATTTTGCGACACTCTTTTGAGAACCCAGATGAGACGGATTGTAAAAGCTGCGGAAACCTCTATCTTGGACTAGATCTTCTTACTAAAAAAATTATCCCTCATAATGCTTGGATGACGCGTATCATCTCTGGTTCTGCCCCTAGCTCATCTGCATCGGCCAGCGTCAAAAATACGGCATTTAATATGCGCTATAAGTTAGAAGCTTATAAACGAATGATCGAAGGAGATCTCAATCAGGCTAAAGTAGAAGAAGAACAATTGAGTGGAGAGGCCCTTCGCAATTTCCGCATCCAGAAAATGAAAGATGTTATCGGCATGACCATGTCCGGATCTTCTGAAGAATCTCCCTATCAAGATCTTTTTGTTGAAGATCCCAGCTGCGGCCAGGCAATTTACTTTTATTCTGGTGCAGTTGGAGAGCCTGTCTTTGCAGCCTCTGAACCAATGAACGGTGACGATATGGGCTGCCATGCTTATGCCAAGCGTTTATACCCACAGGCAGTGAGTGCACAGGCCCCAACCGTTCAAAGACTTCGCGATTTGATGGTTGAACTCAATATTCGAGCAACAGAACATATCAACCAAAAAATCAGTCTTGTCTTTGAGGAAAACCCTGAACTGGTCATGCAGCAATACCATTCCCTAGATCCAAGAACAGGTACAACACCCAAAGAATTTTTAAGTAGTGCCATTACTTATTTACAAAAAGTGCGCGACCAATTTTTATCAGATGAGAGTTACCGCTACTCCATCATCAATATTGAAAAGATCGGGAACAAACTGTCTGAAGCCTATAGTGTATTAGAATCACCTTGTAGCGAAAAAAGTGTCTCATGTGCGATTGAGCAAATTTCTCAGTTAGGAAATATTCTAGCACCAGACCAACAGATTTTCTTTATCTCCAACTCCCTACAAGAGATCGTCAAACAAGACGTTGATTACCACCTGCAAACAGAACAGGTTTCCGATGAATTTATTAAATTTATCATCGATACATCTTATCAATCAGGCTCAAAAGTCATGCTCTCCAAATACTTGGATATCAGTAAGGCCAGAAATGATGCCAGAGAAGCGAAGATGATCACAGAAGATAACTTGGTCTCTCTTTCTAATATTTTTGATAAAGCTTATTTGCGTATCCTTAAAAAGCTCAAGAACAGAGGCGATAAACGCCTACTGGGGAAATACTGTATCGATGCTCTCATCGTGCCAGATAGCAGTAAAATGATGACTGACAAAATTTTGCGTCACCGCAAAAAGAAACTGATGGAAATCTGTCGTGGGTCCGTTTATCCCAGTGATTATCCAGATAAAGTTGCCGATCTTGAATTCAATAAAGTTGCCAAGCTTTCTTTTCAAGACCGTATCTGCCAAATGGCAGGCTTTAATAAGAAGCAAAAACTCCTGAATTATAAATAAAAAAGGAAAAGCCTAAATGGCTTTTCCACTTTCTTAACTCGCATAAACTTACCAAAGGAAAAGCCTAAATGGCTTTTCCACTTTCTTAACTCGCATAAACTTACCAAAGGAAAAGCCTAAATGGCTTTTCCTTAAAATCCCTTGGGAGCAAATCGATCAATACAAGCTTGATACTTTGCATCCTTGGTAATCTGTAGAAGATAAAAGCAAGAAATGTAATGAACCGGAACGATTTTAAGGACTTCTTCAAAGTACTTTTGCGCTTCTTCTTTTTTGTTTTCAGAAAACAAAATGGAACCCAAATTGGCCATGGATTCATAATACTGAGGATTAAAGGCCAAGGCTTTTTCAAAAAAACGTTTAGCATCTTTAATTTTATTTTGATCCCAAGCAATCTCTCCCAAATAGTTCCAGCCTGCTGAAGATTTGGGAACATCTTTTAAAAAAAGAGACCAATAAAGCTGAGCCTTTTGATTGTTCTTTCTAAAAGAATATAATCGGGCCAAAGAATAGAGTTCATCGGCGCTCTTTTTCTCTTTTGATTCAAGAAAAGAAATCGCCGCAACGAAGTTGTTTTGCAAGTACTGCTCAATATATTCTGCAATCTTGTCTTTTCCACCCAAGTAAGCACCTTTGACCGTACTCAGCTCATGCTCGGAAAGCTGTCGTACTTTAAGCCCCGCCTGATAAGGGAAATAATTCATGGGAGATTTGCGTGAGATGAAATTATGCTGCAAAGACAAAACATGTCCCAGTTCGTGCACCATAATAGAAATCAAATCCGCTTTTGTTGTATTCCAATCAAAAAATTCTGCATTAATAATAATATCGGCATCGACGATTTCTCCCGAATCCTCATCAAAGCTACGGATAGTGCGAGCAACGGAAGTTTTATTGGAGTACTTTTCAAAGTCGGTAGTCAACCAATACACATTGTTTTGCCCCAGCTCTCCGATTTGTTTCTTCCCCTTGCTGGCACAACTAAAATCAAAAAGTGGCTTTTTAAAAGAACTATTCCAGATTCGAAAGGCTTCTTTAATGGGGGCAAGCTTATTTTGCGGAATCGAATCATGAAGACAAAAAGAAATGGGAAGCTTTTTCCATTTCTGGAGCTTCCCTTTTTGAGTTAGAGAGAGCCCCTCTCTCACTTTGCCATCGTTTGTTCCCGAGGCAAAGGCGAGACTCCCTCCCAAGCATATTAAAGGCAGTAGCCTAAAAATGAGCATCTTTAGTGAACCAATCCTTCATCACCATAGCAGCAATTGTTCCCACAAGAGCAACCAGTGCGAGGATAACCCACATCATATAAGGCGAATCGATAAAGGCCAAAGTTCCTGAAGCAATCTTTTCTTGAAGAGCAAGTGGATTATCAACTGGAGGCTTTGGACACCAACGGGCCAACATATGGCCAGAAATGATACTAACGAAAGTTTTGGCCAAAAAATAAGGCACCATAGAAAGACCAAGATAAGTTCCTTCTTGCCCCTTGGGCGCAATGGCCGCCGTATACTCCTGCAAGCGCGGTGACCAAATGAGCTCTCCCACCGTCAAAATCAACAAGAAGGCAATCGTCGTTCCATATGTCCATGCAGCGACATCGGCCCCTCCCATCGGAGGAATCGCGATAACAAACATGGAAATGGAGGTAATCAAAGCCCCAAAAACCAACATCTTGTAGACATTAAATTTATTCAAAATTGGAATCAAAAGAATAAGACCAATGATCACAAAAATAGGATTGAAGGCTTGAAGCGCCCCAATATTGGCATCGGGGCCAATCACGCGCAACCAGAACTTAGGATGCAAAAGCCCCAAATACAAGAACACGGAACGCACACCGAGAAGTAAAGTGATCAACACAGTAAAGCGCCAGAAAACAGGCTCAGAAGCAACGGCCTTGGCAATTTGCCATGGGCTTTTCTTTTCCTCATGCTTATCTTCTTCAACTTCTTCACCTTCACCATGCAATTGGTCTGTATTTTTAATGAAATACATAACGGCCAAAATACAAAGCACACCAGTAATAATACCGAAAGTGAAAATATGAAAACGAGGAAGATTCATCCCCTTGTACATAATATCGACGAGAAAACCACCGCCTGCTGCACCAACGTTCATAAAAAGGTACCAAAGATTGAAACCTGCTCCACGAGATTTTTTAGTGGTAAAGCGCTTATTGGCAGCCTGGAAAACAGTCTGCAACATGGACATAAAAGGTGCCATTAAAAAGAGAGAAACAATAACGACCACATCCCGGAAAGTGTTGGCCGGCATATAGGCTGCCCCAACCAAGAAGATCCTAGTTAAAATAAGACCAATGACCGAAATATAAAGAGCTTTTTTGATGCCCAACCAGTCAGTGATTACCCCTGAAATGAACAAACTTATCGTTGCAGTTGAGGAAAAGACTGTAAAAACATAGCCCGCATTAACATCATTGAATCCATAGTCTTCCGAAAGACTGATTACAATAATATTAAATAGCGCAAAGTACGCAATACAATCCAACATGTTAATGACTTGAAGACCCCAATACTCTTTACGAGTTTCTTTGAGAACTTTAAAGTCGCGAAAATACTTAACGATAAAGCTTTCGCCAGATTCTGTTTCTGTCATCGATTTCTCCCTATTCATGAGTCAATAATGTGTAAACGATAGCAAAAGAAATATAAAAAGGCCTCACATTCGTGAAGCCTCAATATCATAATTAGCGAATAAAAATTAGAACTAAAGATTCCAGTTAATGTCCGGACAAGCGTTTTTCAAAGAAAATGGCCCAAATTGGATCTTCTCTCCATCAACTTCTGCCTGAAGAAAATAGTAGAAATTGACGTTTTGAGGAGTTGTTTTGATGAAAACCTTTCTCTCACTTGAACGAGCACTTAAAACCCCCTCAAAATTATTATAAAAAGTGAGAGGAATATCTGTCGTATTAACAACAGTACTTCCTTCTGCCGCAATAATATGCAAGCGTGCTCGAAGAGCGCGAATATCCTCGACCAACGCACCTCTTAAATAATAATTGGGATAAAGTGCCGTCCAATAACTAGAACGCTTATTGGTATAGTGAGTAAAGTAATCCAATTCGAAATTAACAACAAGTTCAACACCTGATGCAGACGAAAGGCTCATTCTGCAAAATTCATTTTGTTGGGCCCAGACCGATCTCACAAAAACCGCAAAAGATAAAACAACAACAGCAAGCCTCATCATACAAACACCCCTTCTCATGAAATTTTTGGCATAAAATATTGGTCCCAGCACCAATTTTCAAGAAAAAAAATAGATATGTAGGAATTACAATGCCCAAAAAGAACAAAAAAGCCTCACTTAAGTGAGGCTTTATATGGATAAAAAATTTATGAAAATAGGACTTAGTCCATATTGGAAAAAATCAATTTCTGTTTTTCTGCCAAATAACAACTCTCTTGTTTACCCTTTTTGCAGTCTTCTTCAGATATTTCGATTGATACCTGCCCCATGCATTTGACTTTTTCCTCCTGGGTGCCCTTACTCATACACTCTTTCTGAATGCGACGCACCATCTCCTGCATCTTCTTTTCTGCTTCAACATCAAACTTCGTGGAATTATTCAGCTCTTTCATCGCCTGGGCCACACAGTCATCTTTATTGGCAGCCTTAGAACACTCAAGCGATTTACAGGCTCCTTTGACTTTAAGCCCGCAATATTTTTGATCAAGAGCATCTGACTTTGCTTCGACCTCTTTTAATTTTGCCTTCATTGCTTTTACCGTCTCGTCTTGCTGACCGGCATAAGATAAGCAAGAAAAAGTTAACGCCAAAAATATCACAGATAAGAATTTCATCGCAGACTCCTCACAAAAGTGTTTCCGCTATTAACCTAACAAAATTAAGCATCCAAAAAAAAAGACCTTCTTAAAAAGAAGGTCTTCTAAAATGGCGCGGAATGAGAGATTCGAACTCCCGACCAATTGGTTCGAAGCCAACTACTCTATCCAGCTGAGCTAATTCCGCGCAATTATGGAAAACCACTATATCAAAAAGATAAGTAGTCTTCTACTCTTTTTTATTCTTCTTCGTGCTCATCCAATTGCAAAGTGTGCTTGCACTTTGGACACTGCAGGTGGTTTCCTAAGCGTTTCGTCTGTCTTTTCCCCATTACCGGATATCCGCAAGCTGGACAAGGCTGATCAACGGGCATAGTCCACATCGCATTTTCGCAGTTAGGATAATTAGAGCAACCATAGAAAGACTTACCATAACGACTAGTCTTCTCCGCAAATTTACCAACCTTACACTCAGGACAAGTAATGTCTAAAGTATAAGGCAAGGTTGTCTTGCAATTAGGATATTCTTCACAAGCAAGAAAGCGCCCGTATTTCCCTTTCTTAATAACAAGACGAGAGCCGCAAGCTGGGCATTTATCATTAGCATATTCTTTGGGAATTATTTCAATACTACCATCGAGGTGCTTTTTAAAATCTTCTGTACCAGTACATTCAGGATAACTAGAGCAAGCGAGAAATTGTCCATTTCTCCCCCACTTGATCATAAACTCATGCTGCCCACACTTAGTACAAGTCACTCCCGTAGGAATCTCTTGCGCCTTAAGATTTTTCATTTCATCTTTAGCACGCTCTAAAGTTTTTTCAAAATCTCTCCAGAAATCTTTGAGAACCTTAGTGTATTTAACTTCACCTTCTTCGATTAAGTCGAGCTGCCCTTCAAGCTTGGCCGTAAACTCAACGTCCATTTCATGAGGAAAACTTTCCACTAACATTTTGGTGACGATCATCCCAACTTCCGTTGGAAAGAAACGATTTCCTTGCTTATCGACATAACCACGATCTTGAATATTGGAAATAATGGCCGCATAAGTAGAAGGACGACCAATGCCCTTTTCTTCCAACTCCTTAACAAGCGAAGCTTCAGTAAAGCGTGGTGGTGGTGCTGACCAGTGCTCTTCTTTCCAAGGAACTTTTATGGGCTCCAGATCTTCCTTCTCTTGAATAAGAGGAAGAGCATTACCCATTTTTTCCTTTTGGCCTTCTTCTTCACTGGCATTATTATTGGTTTCTTTGTCCTTAAAAAATTCAAGGTAAACAGTTCTAAAGCCAGGAAATTTGATCACCGAACCATTACTTCTAAAATAGTGATTACCTATTTTGAAAAGCAATGTTGTCTGATCAATAATGGCCGGACTCATTTGTGAAGCAATAAATTTGTTCCAAATCAAAGAATAGAGTTTAAATTCATCATCACTCAAGTCTGGACGAACTCTCTCTGGTGAGTAAGAAAGGTTTGTGGGACGAATCGCTTCGTGGGCATCTTGTACCTTAGCTCCGCCTTTCTTTTTATAAATAATTGGCTCTACCGCTAAATAATCTGCGCCATACTTGTCTTTGATATAATCACGCAAACCGCTTAAAGCTTCAGGCTCTGTCCGAACAGAGTCAGTACGCATATAAGTGATCAAACCTTGAGGGCCATCGCCACAAACATCAATACCTTCGTAGAGCTTTTGAGCAATCATCATGGTTTTTTTAGTGCTCATCCCCAATTTATTCACTGCCTCTTGTTGTAATTTGGAGGTAGTGAAAGGGGCCGTTGGGTTCTGCTTTCTTTCTTTTCTGATCACATCATCGACATGGAAAGGCTTATGTTCTAAATCCTTAAGGATCTGCTCAACCTCTTTGATATCTCTTAGGTCTTTGCGCGAATTTGGCCCATCACCATAGTAGGCAGCATCAAAAGAAATGCCATCTTTTTCAAGTTGGGCATGGATAGAAAAAGATTGCTCAGGAACAAAAGCGGAGATGGCATCTTCCCTCTCAACAATGATTCTCAAAGCAACAGATTGCACACGCCCCGCAGAAAGACCACGCTGAACCTTGTCCCATAAAATAGGAGAAATCTTATACCCCACCAAACGATCTAGAATGCGACGAGTTTTTTGAGAGTCATATTTTCGTCGATCCAAATCAGTGGGAACTTCCATGGCCGCTTGAATTGATTTTTTAGTAATCGCATTAAAAAGTACGCGCTTAATTTTCTTTTTGGTCCCAATTTCCTCGGCCAAATGAAATGCAATAGCTTCACCTTCTCGGTCAGGGTCAGGTGCAAGGAAAATACTAGTCGCAGACTTGGCCAAAAGGGTAATTTTCTCTAAAACATTCTTTTTCCCAGTAATAGGCACAAGGTCTATTTCAAAGCCGCCCTTAACATCGACCCCCAATTTAGACTTTGGTAAATCCTTGATATGTCCATTGGAAGCAACAACTTGGAAGCCCTTTCCTAAATATTTTTTAATTGTTTTAGCCTTGGCCGGAGATTCCACAATCACGAGACTATAATCACCATCAGCTTTCTTTTTGCGAGTCGTGGTTTTTTTGGCGACCTTCTTTGCAGCCTTTTTTTGACCTGCATTTTCCTTATCAGTTGATTCATTATTCTCAACAGCTACGCTCATGACATGTCCCTTTCACGATATTTTAAATATACATATAATGTACGTCATATGACTTAATAAATCTAAAGATTACAGGCTTAGAAGATTTTTTCAAGAAAAATTCTTGAATCGCACCGAGAATTATTCTACCCGGTGCGTCAAGATGATTTATTTGTCAGTTGTATCAATAGTCTCGTTGCTAGCCCCAGAATAGTCCATATCGGCCTTCATCAACTCGTCCAACTCTTCCACATCAAACTCTGTCAGACCATATGGATTTTCTTTATTATTGAGATCTTCATCTAAATAAAGCTTTCCAAACTCATCTTCGGCAAGGTTCATGTCATCAATCTTACCTGTTTCGTCATTTTCAACTTTATTTAAGTTTTCTAGCTCCATCAATTTATCTTCGTCGACTTTAGCCTCTTGCAAGATTTTTTCTGCATCTTCAATTTCGCTTTCTAGCTTTTCAAGAGAGCGTAAATCCCTCTCATGCTCTCTTAACATATCTTTTTCGCGCTCTTGTCTTTCAAGTTCTGCCAATTCATCCTCTGAAAGCTTGATTTTATCGGCCTTGTCTAACAGGGCATCATTCATATCATCCAAAGAAAGCTCGACATCCAATTCTTCCAAAGCCTTCTGAGAAAGACGCTTACTGTCCTCTAGCCACTTATTCCCCTTAACCTTAGCCTCACGAGCGACATCATCCATCGTCTTCGAAATTACAATTTGTCCAGGCTTGGCATCCATAGTGCTCATTGTAACCAACCCCGTTGCAAAGTTTTCAGTAAGAGTAATAACAGTCACTTCGCCAATCTTATAAGTTGGAATATTGGTAATCTTTCGCTCGGTTCCTCTGTCTTTAAAATCATAAATTTCAAAAACATTGCCCATTTCAACCCCATCAGCACGGCCGCGATCCAAGTAAAGTACAGAACCATAAGACAAAAGCTGAGACTGATTATTGTAAGCTCCGATAATAGAGGCTTCAATATTTTGAGTATTAAAAGTCTGAACAATACGATCAATTTTCGGTGTGTACACAGTAATACGGTCTTTACGCTGAATAACTCCTGTCGAACGAGTCACAATACATTCCCAAAGATCCTTTACCTTTCTAATGACTTTTAAGTGACCAATAATGGAAAAACGATAGCCGGAGCGATCAGAAGTTTCATGCTCAACAGTTCCTTCGGCAGCATAGACGGAGAAAAGATCATCGGGCTCTATTTTGAGATGAGAGTTGAACTCAACATAGACTTTATCATCAATAGATGAAGTCATTCCCTCTTCAATCACAGAGTGAATTTTCCCCAAATCTTGAATAGGATTACGTGTCACAAAAGTGTGAAGATCGAAGCCCTCTTTGAAATCATAAGAAATTTTTGCATTTCTATCAAAACCAACTTCATCATACTTATCTTGGTTAAGCTGAAGACTATCCAGCTGTTTTTGCTCTGGCTCATATCGTTCATACTCGCGAACCAAAGAGGTTTCACTCGCTTTCTTTAAATCATCGTAGGTATAAGGAGATGCAAATTCGACATAAATCCCTTGCTCTAATAAATTCTTCTTCTCCAATAACCAAGGAGGTTGAGCTTCATCTCCCCATTGTGAAAACTCATCGGCCATAAGTGCCATCTCTTGGGCGCCTTTGCTCTCGATCTTTGGAGCATCAGTTGGTTGCTCGGCCGTATTATCAAAACTTCCCACCTTAATCTCTGGAGTACTTAACTCATCCCCTGTATTAATCTCCAGAACCATTCCTGGCTCAATCTCATGAGGGTTTTTGATATAAGGGTTAAGAGACCAGACTTTCGCATAGTAGAAACCAGAACCGAATAATTCTTTACAAATTTTCCAGAGCCAGTCGCCATCTTGAACAATATATTTGTCTAATTTTGAAGAGTCTGCAATTTCATGCCACTCATCTGCCGGCATTTTCTTTTCAATGAATTTAGAGATTTTTAAAATTTCTTTTTCCTCTGCACCAACATCAAAGAGCTCAACTTTTTTATCACCTAAATCATCTAAAACCAGAGAATCTTTGGAAGGATTGGCCACATCGACTTTGATTGCGGGCTGATCTTTAAAAGTAATAGACCCTTCTTCTGCCTTAACCTGCTCTAACAAATCAGAAATATTATCTTTATGCTCGACAGCCTCTTTTTCTTCTTGGCTAAAAAACTCTTCCCCTAAATCCTCGCGTAAAGCGCCAAGATCATCGAGTTCTTCTTGCTTGGAAATACTTACGGTCCCTTCATCGCCATTTAGATTCAAAGTGCCAGTCTCATCGGAAGTCGTGGCTCCTGCAGAATCCTCCATTAGCATATTAACATCTTCTACATCGCTTAGTTCGAGATCCTGGTATTGGGCCCAAAGAGACTGACTCACACCAAGCAAGCCAATTAGAAGAAGTGGGAAATAGGTCTTTTGAAACATGAGTCAGTCCTTTAACTCAGTAAGTTCTAGTTCTATTTTATGCCAAAAATATCATTCAACATGGAACGATATTTTCGAACTTTGTCCTGTAATTTCAAAATTTCGGCACAGTAAATTGCTTTTTCCAAGGCCTTTAGAACAATTGAAGAATTGGCAAATTGCTCAATGACCTCTTCAAAAACCTGAAGGGCCAAATCATGATTTGCCTGCTGTAACAAAAGTTCACCTGTATAAAATTTTGCCCTAACTCGAATTTGAAAAATTGAAGAATTTTCCAATTCTTTAAAAATACGCATTGCCTCAGCATATTGTTTTTCCACAATCAAACTTTGTGCTCGCTGAAGAGCAATAATCTCTTTTTCAACGACTCCCTCAGGCAATGAATTTGCTAAATCGGCAACATTGACTTCATTAACTGGTGGAGCCTTTTTCTTGCTTGGTATATTCATGACAGCTGTTTTCTTTTTTTCTTGAGCAAAGGCATCAACTGTCATTGTGTCATTAGTTGCATAATCGAGTACCGGAGGAATATCTGTGATAATTCTTTCTTCTTGAGGATTGAGTTGTGCAGAAACTTGATCGTTATAGCGCCGTTGCAAATCTTCATATCGCCTTAAAAGCTCGTCATACTGGACCTTAGGAACCATACTCATTTCTTTGGGTTCTGCCTCTGATCCGACAGGAGTCCTTCTTGAGAGCAAAGAAGAACAAGAAGGTAAAATAAGAATAAATGCACATAACAAAGGAATTTTTTGGAACACCTTCCCCCCCTAATATAATCCTTATTATATATTTTGGGGGTTATTAGAATTTTCGTCAATAAAAATAAGTACTTTGCGCAAGAGGACGAGAAAAAAATGAATATCCAAATGATTTTCTTTCTGCTATCTTTCGGCCATGAAAACGACCAACCACACTCTATGTCGCTTTGTTATTCGCATCCCGAAGAAGGATGCTGTCTTTACCTATTTTACGCTTGAGGCTAATGAAGGTCTCTGTTTTCACTCAACTCTTGACTATAGCCTCAAAGAACCATTTAGGGATATTTTGTTGGTGGGTACTCAAGATTACAAGGAATCCATTTTGCATGTGCTCCACAGCTTACAAAATGAAATTGCCCTTGAAATTATCGAAGAGAAAGAATTTCTGGATGGAAAAGATCTCAACTTAACTGCACAATATCATCTAAATTGATTTAAATGCCTCTTTGTCATAATAGAAAATGCTAAAAATTCCCGCACAACTCTAGGAGATGTTTCATGAATAATTCTGGAAATGAAATTTTAAAGTCTGCAATTGGCTGTGAATATGATGCAGAAAAGCTATATCGATCCTTGAGTGAACAAGTTGAAGATCAAGAAGCAAAAGTGATACTACAAAAAATTGCAGATGAAGAACTCCAGCATGCGCAGATTCTTGAAGGGCTGTTAGAAAAGTCTGATGAAAATTTAATCCCCTCAAATGTGGCCATCAACAACAAGAAAGCGGGCCCGACTCAACTTCCCTTAGCTTCCAATGCAAGTGTCGAGGAAGTTCTTCATTTTGCAATTGAGGCAGAGGTAGAAGCGTGTGAAACCTATTCCATGCTTGCCAGCATCGCGCGAACTCAAGAAATTAAGGAAAGCTTGGAAGAGCTCGCAACAATGGAACTTGGCCATAAAAAACAACTGGAAAAATTACTTTAGTTTTAAAGTAATTTCGTTCTTTCCGGGTTGAATATTTTTTAATGTGACCACACTACCTTGTGCCCATAAACGCAATGCATACTCAGTGTCCGGCATCAAAGAAAAAACATCACTTTTAAAAAATAAATGCACTTGCTCAATAGTTTTTCCTCCATGATTGACCAAATTGACCTTTATTTCTCTGCCTTGGAGATGATAACTAAACACTAAATTATTCAAGCTATACAAATGAGCTGAGATTTCTGACATGAAGCGAACAGAAGACTCTTGACTTACTTTTTGTAAAATCTTTTGCAAAAAGAGTTGAGCAAAGGGGCCTTCATATAGACTCTGATCAAAGAAGAGTCGAATCCATCGCTTAACTGCAATATGTTCTGAAATTTTCGTCCAAAAATATTCAACTGCCTCATCAACTTGAGCAATAGTTTTATCTTTTAGGACAAGAGAATCTTTCAAATCTGCATCTGAAAACATCCAAAGATTATTTTTCCAGTATGGATAATCCTCAAAGCTACTGTCGCCTAAATTTACAAGATATTGAAACTCATTTTGCCTCAAAGCCTCTAAAGCATCAGAATTGGGGCGTAATTTTGAAAACCAGATACCATCGACAAGACGCTGACTGCCTTCTTCAAAAGAGAATCGTTGCTCCTCAATAGCCTCAAACAATGTTTTCAGGCTTCCCCCTGTACTCATAAGAGTATCTCCATTTAGGGCCATTTCAATATTGAGATGAGAAAACTCATGGGGGAAGCTATTATTACTGGAAATCAAAGTAACTGGAAAATTAAATTTCTCCAGTAGATCAACCAAAAATTCACTGTCCTTCCCTTCATCAAGCCATATAGCAAGACTTACTGAAGACAGCAAACTATCGCGCGGAAGTAAAGTTAAAGAAAGACCCTCTTTAGCATGTAAGAGAATTTGTAAAAAAGCGTAATCCTCAAAGCGATCAATAAATTGTCCCCCTCGCCGCAATGGAGCTTGAGCCACCCACACCTTTCCCCCCTTGAAAGCAACAAAAGGAAAAGAAGAATTTACCGAATCATAATAAGGCACTTTTATCCGGCTAAACTCATCATGAGGAATATTTCCTGCCACAATGCCCGCCTCTAACAACGAGGCATAACTCAAACAGTCGCCTTCCTTTCGCGTGAGTCCAAAAAGCTCTGCAACACTATCCCTCTTAGCAGAACTCTCTCCTGACCAGATCACTCGATTGAACTTCTTAAGCTTTTTAAATAGAGATGATGAAAAAGAAATAGGTTCAGGGATGATAAGAATTCCACTACTGGTGTTTGGCACATCTTTTTTTAGCTGGCACTTTAGTTGAAGTCTAGCACAGAATGCAATCCAGGCTTCAGCATTTGCTCGATTGCGAGACCGACTGTCGAGCAAAATAGCAATGGGAGTTTTGCTTAATTCCATCAGTCCTTGCTGTTTGGCGGACAGTTGCAGAGGGGTCAAATCTTGCCCTACTTCGACAGTTCGCCCAAGGGGATCAAAAGTGCGTTTTTTCAATAGTCCACGACTAATCAAATCTCGATATACTTTGGCACTATTGGCACGTTCGAGAATTTCTTTTCGAAAATTAAAATGATTTTCAAAAAGTAAAAGCAAAAGAACAATGCCAAAGCTCAAGACTGTAACCAAAATCATTTTCGTCCGAGGAGAAATCCGATCCAAATTTTCAGCATCAACTTTTTGTGCATGAGCAATATTGGCATCTTCTAAAACTGGAGCATAGCGACTAAAGTAAACACCATCAAGATGATGAAGATTTTTTGCCTTTTTAGTCCCCGCCAATTGTCTAATTCTAAAGACAATATAAGAGATCACTGTAATCAAAAAAGTTGTTAAAATAAGAGAAAGTAAAATAATGTTAAAAATGTTCTTAAACATCTAAGATATCCCCTTTCTTTTCATTTCTCCCCATTTCATTGGCAAGTTGAAAACTTCATCTAAAAGAGAAAAGAAACGAACAATTTCTAAAGCTAATCCGTAAGTCACTCGATTAAATAATGATAAAACAAAAAGTATTCCCATCTTCTTTTCCATAACAATGGAGTAAAGTGAGAGCACCATATCTAAAATAGTTAACCCCATAAAGTAAGGACCAAGAAACATTTTATCCCCAAACAGTAGTGCGTATTGCAAGGTCGTCAATGCAAAAATAAAATTGATTAGAGGGATAAGAATTGTCTCAAAGAACATATAGCTAAGAATAATCGCCGCCCTTCTTTTATTTTTATGTTCATGAAAACATTTTATATTCTCTCGAATCGTCTGGATCATACCCCGACTCCAGCGGTAGCGCTGAGTCAGAAGCTGGCCTGTCGAATCAGGGGCTTCAGTAACGGCCCTAATCGCGGCACAATACTTGATTTCGAAACCGGCCATTAGTATTCGCATACTGAGATCAGCATCCTCAGCAAAAGTATCACTTTTATAGCCTCCCACAGCAAGTACACACTCTTTCTTGAAAACACCGATTGGACCAGGAACAATAGGTACAATACTCAAAGCAGATTGAGCACTTTTGAAAAAGTTAAGACCAATAATATACTCGAGGCTTTGAAACCAAGTTAAAACATTCTTGGTGGTCGCAACATGCACGCCTCCTGCCACGGCGGCAAGCGCCGGATAGGCCATGAAATACTTAATGGCCATTTTTATGCAGTTCCGAGAAAGTAAACTGTCGGAATCCATACACAAAATATAATCTCCATTTGCTTGAGAAACTCCAAAATTAAGAGCTGCGGCTTTGCCAGAATTTGCCTGAGTGATAACTCGAACTTCTTGAAAGCGACTCGCTAATTCAATCGCAATGTCGAGAGTCGAATCTTGCGAGCCATCATCGACAATTAGAATTTCAATATTGGGATAATCCAAATTCATAACGGATTCGACGGCAGGAACAAGTCCAACTTCTTCGTTGTAACAAGGCATTAGAACAGTTACAAGAGGGTTATATTCAGGTTCAGGCAAGCGCTGTGTGAAAAGATAGTCCAGAAATGACAGCAGAAGATGCAAAGCGGCTCGTCCCAGAATAAAGATTAGGTAATAGAGCATGATGTCGTAAATAACTGGAGCATTGGAAGAGTACACTTTGTCAAAAAAGGCAGTTTGCAAAAACAAATAGACAAAAAGTGAAATCAACAGACTCACGATAATTAGATAAAAAAGCTTTGAAACCTGTTCTAGTCGACTCATGAATTGACAAACTCTCGGGCAATTTTCTGCAATGAATTATTGATTTCTTTATTGCGCGACTTAATACTCAAAATATTAATTTCAGCAAAATCTCTTTTAAGTAACTCGATAAGCGTTATCACTTTTTGCTCCATCAAATGTAAGTCCGCTCCAAGCAATTGGCGTAAATCATCAATAATAAGGATGGACTCGCGCGGCGGGTAAACATAGAACGCTTTAAGATCGTGATAAATGGGAGATAGGTCTTGCAAATATGGAAAACGCGTAAGTAAAGTATTTTTCACTTCCAAGAAAACAAGCTGCTCTTGCTTAATAAAGTCCTGCAGTAGCTGATTCTCTTTATAAGCTTCTCCCTTTCTCCAGCTCAAAAAGTAAACTTTCTTTCCTCTTTGAATACCTTTTTCACAAAGCTGATCGAGTAATCTTTCCTGCTCTAGGCGATTATAATAGATATAGTAACTTAAATGCCCTGATCGGTCCTTCAGATGTAAAAATGCAGAATTAAGCAATCCCTCAATGGCCGAATGCAGTGACTTTGTATCAAAGGGCTTTTTAATAAGCCCCATTCCTCCGGCATCTTTAATTCTTTCGCGAACAGTACTAGAGTCATCTGCACTAATGCAAATAACAGGAATATCATAAGTAAAAGGATGTTCCTTTAGGACTCGCAACATTTCAATCCCATCAATATTGGGCATATTGATATCGGCAAGAATAAGATAAGGCCTTGTTTCAGTTGACATTTTCAGGGCAGGAGTTGGAGTTTCAAATGTCATCACATGATAATGGGGAGACAAACTATATTTGATGAGATTTCTTGCATCTGCATCATCATCGACTACAAAAATTAATTTTTTATCAGACATCGTATTCACCACTTTTTAAAATGATTTTATAAACTGTATGCTGAGGTCATCCTCTTTCCAGGTATTCTCTTCTTGTAATGACTTTATCTTGGTCCACGAAGCTTTTACTTGCCATTGATTGCGATCACCATAGGAAACACCCAAGGCATTGAGATAGCTATTTCCCCAAGCATAATTATTTTCCTGAATACGATTGCAGTTTAAGGTCCAAGAAAAACTGAGCAAATTCCATACATCATATGATATTTCAAAACGCGTTCCAAAACCTTTAAAGCGATCGGGGCTCCAGTAGGAATCAGTTTGCTTCTGATAGCGTAAATCCATCACCCCAAGCCCCAGCCAAAACCATATAGGATATGCTTTCCCCCATAGAAAATCGACTGTGGTCTCTGCCGCATCATTTCCATCATTTAATTTTAAAAATTTTGCCCCCATAGGAACTCTTATATTGGGGTGAAGCGTTAGTACTTGGCGAGTTTGCAGTGTCTGCCCTTTTAGATCTGAGGACATTGATCCTGGAAACATAAGATTGGGGAACATAAGATCTTCTTGAATACTAGTTGTTCCATGCAGAAGATGATGATTGTTTTGGTAATTCAATTTCCACGGCACGACGGAAACATGGTCTTTTAAAGCATGAACCCCTATTTCAAATTCCACATAATGGCTCGACGAAAACTTATGAGCAAGTAATCCCGTCGCCCGCACGGCCTTAAAATCATACCCTAGGCCATGCCCACTAAACTGCTTGATACGAATTCCATAATCATTGGCCGATTGCTCAGCATCCTTATATTCCCAAAGATGGTTACGACGATGATTGCGATAGCTAAAATCGAAAGTCTTTAGTAAAACCTGATCTGAGGTATAGCTATGAAGAAAATTCGCCTCAAAAATAGATTTTTCTTGGGCCCATCCCCAGAGGGAAGTAAGAAAACAAACCCACACCAGCAATAACTTCAATCCAAACTCCTGACTTGCAACAAAATCCAATGCTAACAAGGCCAAGAGCTAAAGCCATGTTAATTTTTTTTAGATAGCAAACTCTTGTCTAAGAAAATCCAAAAAAGAAGAGCGATATTCTTCGACCTCATTGCCCAATTCATGAAATCCACCTTCAACAAGCTTCAATTTAGCTTCCGGCATGACATCTGAAATATATTCCTCAATATGCTTAGGAGAAACAATGCGGTCACCAGTTCCAACCACAACAGAAAGATCCAGATTTTCGCCTAATCTTTTGGAAAATACTCGTTTAGAAGAGCTTACTAACCCCAAGGCTAGCTTTGAATGAATCTTTAAGCTCACCAAAGGGTCTTTGATATAATCTTCAATGACTTTTTTGTCGTGACTAAGATAGATCAAATTAACAAGCCCCTTGAGAGGTAGACTTAACTTGACTCCTTCCAAGCCTTGCCAAAGAGCTAGAGGAATAGAGTCGGCCGCAATGCCAAATAGACCAGTCAGCCCCATGGGAGGAGAACTTAAAAAAATCTTTCCCAAAGGAAACGGATTTTTTGGGTACTCATTTTGAATAAAGTCGGCCGTAATTAATCCCCCCATGGAATGTCCAAAAAAGGAAATCTCTTGCGCCTTCTCTTTTTCCACTAAAAAGCGACAAATAGCAGCTAAATCTTTTCTAAAAACATCAAATGATTCAGCATAGGCCCTACGGCCTTCACTTTTTCCGTGCCCTCGTAAATCATATAAAAATAAATTATATTTTTTCCGTAAAATTTCGGCAGTGCCCCTATGCCGGCCAGAATATTCCCCAACTCCGTGAGAAAGAATAATCCATGGATACTCATCGCCTTTTTTCTCTATCTGTCCCCAAATATTGACATCATTAAAAAGTTTTAAAATTTCCACTTCACCCTCTTTACTATTTTTTGGCCCATGCTAAAATATTTACTATGTATTGCCCCGTTTGTTTAAACAACACATTAAGCTTAAAAGATCATGGTGTTCTCAAGATTGAGATCAATACCAAGCACCGTGATAATAATATATTTCTTTATGATTTGAAAAAAGAAAGTGAGCTTGATCTTCATGTAAATCTTCAAAATAAGGTTGATGATTTTTTGAGATGGTATTCTTCTTTTCAAAATAAAGAGCCCATCAAAAGCTTCACTATCTTTTCACAAGATTTTAGTTGCTCGGGAGGCTGTTCACTTCCTGTGAATCTCAATCTTTCCGTTATTGGAATTTTATTTCAAGAAGACGATATTTACGAAATATTGGCAGAAGGATGTGCCAAATATGGATTGGAACTAGATAACGATGTGGAAATGATCACATCTTAAACACTCTTCTATTTCCTTTCTCATTTATTTAGACCAAGGATGGTTGTCTGTGAAACACAAAAAATCTTTAAATTTTGTTGATCTTTTTTCTGGAGCTGGCGGCATGTCTTGTGGCTTAGAAATGGCCGGGCATAAATGCTTGCTGGGAGTAGATTTTGACAAGCATGCCATTGCCACTTTTCAGCACAATCACCCCCATGCTTCATCATACTTGGGAGATATTAGAGAACTTAAAGGGAAGACTCTTTCAGATCTTCTCAAAGGACAAGATGTACACCTTGTCGTTGGCGGCCCTCCTTGCCAAGGATTTTCAACGGTAGGAAAAGGTGATCCCAATGATGATAGAAATCGCTTGTTTATGGAATATTTTCGCATTGTTAAAACGCTAAAACCTCAGTTTGTCGTCATCGAAAATGTTACAGGTTTGCTGGCGCAAAAAAATGAAAAAACTCTCCAAGCGATTTTTAAACTCTTCTCTCAAATAGGCTATCACATGGACGTCAGGGTCATGGAAGCTCAACATTACGGCGTTCCAGAAAAGAGAAAAAGATCCATTATAATTGGCAGCAACAAAAAAGGGAAAATCATATTCCCTAATTTTGTGACAGATACTGAACTCAATGGAAAATTTATCCCCGCGCAAACTGTTAAACAGGCCCTTAATGACCTCAGGGATGCAAATGGAAAAATCCATAATCATGATCTCAAAACGGCCCAGGCAAAAAGTAAAATTGATCGCGATCGCCTAAACTGTATTCCTGAAGGCCAGGGAATTCGCTATCAAAAGGATGAAGAAGCTTTTTTACCCAAGCGCCTTCATCTCGGTGTTGACTGGAAAGAAATGAGAGAAAATCGTTTCCGCCAGACGAAATATCAGCGTCTTCACTGGCAAAAACCTTCTCCAACAATTATGACTCATCGGTATATGTACTATCATCCAACTGAGCCGCGCTTTCTAACTGCACGCGAAGCGGCTGCCCTACAGAGTTTTCCTAATGATTTTGTATTTCAAGGCCCCGTTTCGGCCCAATGGCGCCAAATTGGGAATGCCGTTCCTCCACTACTGGCAAAAGCCTTAGGGATGGCCCTTTCACAAATGGCAAAAGAAGCGAATGGGAAAAGCAAGGTCCTTGAACAAGAAGAACATCAAAGTATTTTTGAAAATCTAAGAAAGACTGCTTTTAAATACGCTTAAAGAAGGGATCTTCAAAAGTTGCCACATTTTGGCATTTTTTGATTTCAGCCTCAATGGTCTCTTTAAGCTTTTGAGGTACTCCCCAAGTCGCACGGCGAGAAAGCCGTTTGAACTCTTGAGTGTAGTCTTGAGCCACCTTTTCACTATCTATAACCACTAAAGTTTCATCATTTGATAAATTCGCTGATTTAGACCAGTTATGTGACCCCACGATGGTATAACGCCCATCGACGACACCGTATTTATGATGCAATTTGTCACCAACGGCATGGCGAGATGTCCCAATATACTGCAAAGGTGTTTCCCAAATATTATTGCCACGCTCATAGCTGCAGCTATAACTTGGACGTTCTAAACCAAGCATATCCAGAGCCTCACTGTAATATTGATACGCAAACCCTGCATCAATAAGCCCTGAAATATTAACACCGGCAGCTTGTCTTAGTTTCATCACATCGGCAAATTGCTGCTCTGAAAGAACGAACAAGGCAAACAAGATAGACTTTTTCGCAGAATTGAGAACTTTGGCAATCAAACCATTTGTCGTTTTATGCCAAGGAACTGTCGATGAAAAAGGAGAAAATTGAACGGTGATACTTGTCCCATCGGCCAAGCGGAAAAATTTAGGACCGCGATAAGGCTTACTCGCTCCAAAACGCGAATACTGTCCACCATTTTGAGCAAGAGGACTTCCCCACATAATTAGAAATTCTTCAGCAAAATAGCTAGCAACTTGAGCATCATTAATATGCAAAATGCTATTGCTATTTCCCCTGCTCTTGCTATGGCTAAAATCACCAAAAAAGCCACTCAAAGTGAAGTTGGCCGAACCAGTTATAAGCTCTTTGCTATCTATAACAAGGAATTTATGGTGCATAAGGCCACTGCCAAGACTTCCATCTGCCGTATCGTCAATTAGAGGAACTCCAGCTTTCTCTAAAATATAAAGAGCATCAGCTTGCTCTTTTTCGCGAACTTCTGCAAATCCGTCGTGATTGCGATCAGCAAGAAGAAGAAATTCAGCATATTTCTCTTTTAAATAGTCATCCATATTCGCAAGTTCTGCGTCTGATAACTGAGAATATTTATGGTTGTACATATTTTCAATAATGACACGCACATCAACTCCGGCCCTTTTTTTGAGGGCCAAAGCTTCCGCAATGCGTGGAAGATTGAATTCTTGCACGGCCAACCAAACTTGTTCCTTGGCGGCCATAATGCGATTAATAATGACATCTTCGAAATTATCACCATAGCGCTTGATCCCACGATATGGCTCTTGAAAGCGGACGCTTTCTCTTTGGTTAAAAAAGCTTGTAATAGTCCCTGCCCAGGCTTGAGCAGCAAAAAGTAAGCTTAAAAGTATGAACAATAATTTCAAATGAAAGTCCCCTGTCATGGATGGAAAGCTCCTACGCCCCCATCTTTCCACACATATTAATCTGACTATTTTAATAAGGAAAGAGTGAAGTAATTATTACTCACTCTAATGCAATATGTAATCCATTGTTTTTATTGGTTTTTCCGGGGTGCAGAAATGGGCCAAAACTTACAAATAGTTACGGCCAATTAATCGTTTGCAGTCCTTAATGTTTTCAATAGCTTAGTCTGAATACTTCCCCTTTCTTTGAAAAAGGAAAGAGACAAGCGTGAGAACACAAATGCAATAGAATAAGGGATAAAAAAAGAAGTTAATACTGCAGAAAGAGTGAGGTCCACAGGGATTCCTCTCTCGATAAAGATATCTGGCATCAAATAATGTCCGTAAGACTCAAGTAAGTATAAAACAATGATCCCCAAAATCATGCCCAGTAGGACAGAGATAAAGCTAATAACATGAATGAGGGACTTTGCTGCGGTTAAAATTGAGTTGGTAGAGGATCCGAGTAGCCAAAAACTTAATAAATCAGATTTAACCTTGTCGAAAAAAATCATAAAACCTGAAGAGATACTAATGGCCACGAGAAAGCTCATGCCGCAAAAGAGCAAAAGCATAACCTTTGATTCCAAATTAAGTGACCAAAGCAATGTTTGATTCTGCTCTTCCCAAGTTTTCAAAGAGAAGCGCCCAGGGATAATTGCCTCCAGCGCCCCTTTAATTTTCTCCAAGTTATTTTTGTGCAAATCAAAAAAGCGCAGACGATTAATTCTTTGCTCTCTAATAATTTCCCAAATGGCATGAATTTGCCCCCAGGCATGAAAACCATCCACTTCAGGGACATTGGAGTAAACAATATTGGCGACATTGACAGTCGTGTAGCGTGGAATATCTTCCCAAAAAGTATTGGTGTGAACTGGTGAAATTAATTCCAGATCTGCCCCTATTATGGCCGACAATTTATAGGCTAAGTCTCCTCCTAACACCACCCCATCAGCTTGCGAGTATTGATGAGTTCTGCCGAACTCTTTCCAGATTCCGTGAAAAACCACTGGTTGAATAAATGTGTCGTGCTTTAAAAGAAGTTCTGCCTCGTATTCTAGGCTTAGATTATATGAAGCGAAGGCTTCTACAAGTTTTGTCATCTCCTCGCCAGA
>QKCN01000073.1 GCA_003245675.1 Bacteriovoracaceae bacterium
AAGATAAATATGAGCGAGCTCAACTGCATTTTCCAGATTTTCCTCGTCACTTGCACCACAGGAGAAGAGCAAAGGTAGAACAAAAATAAATAATATCTGACGCATAATCCCCCCACTATGAGTCATTATAGGACAGATCAAAAAGGAATGAGAGGGGAGCAAATCTTTCCGACGATTCTAGTAAAGATTAATTAATGGCCTGAAAGCCTTCGCCAATAACCTCCTGTACCGGATTGATTACCATAAAGGCGTGAGGATCAATATTTTTTATTAATCTCTTAATCTGAATAACATCATGTTGATTAACAATAGTGTACAAAACTCGTCGGTCTTTCCCTGTATGCCCACCTTCACCATTCAAAATAGTGCACCCACGACGAATTTTGTCATGAAGAATAGATTTTATGTCATCAACTTGGTCACTAATAATGAGCATCGAACGCGTCACCGTTCTTCCTTTAATCACCTGATCGGCCGTGCGAGAAGTAATAAACAAAGCAAAAAGCCCCAAAAGAATTAAATCAAAATTCTTAAACACAACACCGGCAATGATGATAATAAACGTATCAATAAGAAGGTAACCACTACCAATAGAAAGGCCAAAATACTTTCGTAAAATTAAAGCAGGTATATCAGTACTCCCACAGGAACCATTAAAACGAAAAACAATGCCTAAACCTGCTCCCAAAAGCATACTGCCAGCAATCACGGCAAGTAATCGCTCATTAGTAAAAGAATAAGACATCTCATTCACTTGAATAAAATAAGAAGCTAAAAAAGAAGATTGGCGCATGATTTCAGAAGATAAAATATTGGTATAGGAAGATAGAGAAAAAATCGCAAAAACAGTTTTCGCACCAAAAGTTTTCCCTAGCACCAAAACGCCTATAATAAAAAGGGGAATATTAAGAAGCAACATTCCCGTTCCCACTTTAAGGCCCCAAGTATAGTAAAAAATTTGGGCCAAAGAGCCTACTCCTCCTGGAGCCGCCTTAAAAGGAACTAGAAAAAAAGAATAACCAACGGCCGCAATTAAAGTCCCGAGACTAATACCCAATAAATCAAGAGCAAAGGACGTAGGCTTTTGTTTAAAAAGAGACGATATATTTTTAGAGACCATTTATTTCATTTCACTCAAAAATTTGCACAAACGCTCAACTGCCGCAGTAAACTCAGGAACAGGTAAAACCAAACTAATTCTCACGGCATTAGGAGCCCCAAAAGAAGAAGTAGGAACGACTGCTACCCTAATCTTATCTAACATTGCCTCTGCAATCTGAGATGAAAAATCACGCTGCTCATTGAAATTATTTTTAAAATAAGTCGTTTTGGTCAGATCAATCAAGTAATAAAAAGCAGAATTACACTCATAGGATAATTCCTCTAGACCATACTCCTTAAATTTATCATGCAAAATTTGAACGTTTTCACTGAGATGAAGAAGCACAGGCTCTAAGAAACGGTCCACCTGCTCCAAGGGATATTTCATCATCGCTTTTTGCACCAAACTATTAGCTCCAGAGGCTGTATGCGCTTGAAATTTACTCATGCGCCCAATTAACTCCTTGGGTCCCACACAATAGCCAATTCGCAGACCTGTACAACTCAAGGCTTTTGAAAGTCCATCTAAAATGGCCGTTCGAGACAAAAGTTCAGGGGCAAATTGATAAAAATAAGTGGGCTTTTCTGCCCCATAAGCGAGATGAAAATAAATCTCATCGCTGATAAGCCATACATTGGGGTATTTTTTTGCCAATTCCGCAAATCCTTTCATCCACTCAGGAGAATAAAAGACCCCCGCAGGATTGGAAGGACTATTAATAATAATGGCCTTTGTTTTATCTGTAATGCACTTCTCTATTTCTGAAAGTTCTGCCGCAAAACCATTTTCTCTCTTGCCTTCGACAATCACATTTTTTGCCCCAAGAAGAGAGACCATTTCAGGATATGAAAGCCAATAGGGAGAAAGTAAAACAACTTCATCCTCAACATCTAAAATAGTACTTAACAAGGTAAAAAGAGAATGCTTGCCACCATTAGAAACAATTGCGTCAGTTTGTGACAATTTGATCGACCTCGTTCTCTCCACATGTTCAATAATCTGCTCTCTTAACTTATTAAAGCCTGACACGGGGGAATACTGAAAACTTTTTAGATGGATAAGCTCATTTTCCATGTAATCAATAAACATTTGATCGGGCTTAAAAGGCAGTTGTCCCGCAGTCAAGTTGTAAACATTCTCACCTTGCTCACTTAATGCAACGGCCTTCTCATTTAACTTTAAAGTAATACTCTCACTAATCGCCAAAACTTTCTGACTAAACTGCATGGTATACTCCTACCTATTTATCTTTTAATTTTTGTCTGCATTAAACTGAAAACGGAAGCGGGAACAAAAGAAGAAACATCGCCATTGTGAATAAAGATTTCACGAACAGCAGAAGATGAAAGTGCGTGATACTCATTGGATGCCATAAAGAAAACAACATCAATATCAGGAGATAAAATCTTGTTCATAGCATACATCTGAAATTCCGCATCAAAATCACCTGTAGGACGTAAGCCACGAATAATCGTTTTTATATCATGCTCCAGAGCATAGTTAACCAAGAGGCCATCCCAAGAATTGACAACAATTCTTTGTTCACCTTTAAAGACTTCCCTGATGACCTGAACTCTTTCTTCCGCAGTTAAAAAAGGCTGCTTAATAAAAGGCACAGCGACCACAATATGGATACAATCAAAAATCTCCAATGAACGCTGGACTAGCTCCATATGACCCTTGGTAAAAGGATCAAAAGTTCCAGCATAAATGGCAGTACGTTTCATGATTTTCCTCACTTTTCCTAATCATCCCCCTGCAAATCAATTATGGCAAGATAGCTACAACCTTGTTTAAAGATTCTCTCTATCTTTTTTTTCTTTTGTTTTAGGTAAGTTTCAAGTTCCTCGCTTGGCCATCCTTTGCGCTCATCTGACTCAAGGCAAAGCTTACCCGAACAACCACTATCAAAAAGCAGCCCAACCAACTTTAGGTATAAATCTCTTCTTTCATAAGGGGGGTCTAAATAAAAAATGCATTCACAATTTTGATCCATTTCCGGCAGACAATGCGCTGCAAAAGCACTATTCACAAGCGAAATAGATTTATCTGAAAGCTCATCTGCATAGCGCTCTGAAAAAAGTGCAACTGTGCTCTGTAAAGTTGAAAAAGTTTGGCGATGAGTTTCAAAAAAAGCCACCGCACTGGCCCCTCGGGACAAAGCTTCTAATCCCATAACACCTGAACCAGCACAAAGATCATAAAAATGAATTCCCGCAAAATCCTGATAGGCATCAAAAAAGCGGCGCTTGAGTAGGGCCAAAGTTGGCCTCAATCCCTTTGCCTCTTTGAGAAAAATAGTAAAATTTTTGGCATAGCCTCCCAAAATATTCACACGCACAATAACTTCCTAAGCATAGGTTCCAAAAACAAAAAACCCCCTAACAAAGGGGGTTTTTCGCTATTTTATGTCTTTTTTACTAGTTAAGCGACTTTTTTGGACCTAAGACTCGTTTTTTTTTCTAGGGGAACAGAAAATCTAAAACCGTCATCAAGCTGAATTTCAAGACCATGCTCTTCACTAATTGCTACACAAAACTTCTTACCTCCCATATTGAAAGTAAGATCGAGTCCGCAATGGGCCGGTACACAAAAGTCCATTGATCTTTTCTCCTCATGCTCTGAATCGTGTTCTGCATGATGAACCATTGATACAACTTTTTTGACTTCAGGTTCGTAATGAACTTCTTCAACCTCAACAACGTCTTCCGCTTCTTCCGCTTCAATCATTTGCTGAGCCTCTTCCATTGGATCAACTTCTTCTGCCTCAGGACAATCCATCTCTGCGAGCTTTTTAGCGAAGTACTCGCTTTTTTCATCTTTTTCATCGCAGTGTTCTTCAACAACTTCTTCTTCGACGAAGTCATCCATAGATTCTTCAACAAGCTCTTCTTCAATAATTTCAGGAGCTGCATTTTCTTCTGACTCTTCTAATCCCTGCTCCAAACTCTCAATCTCGCTCATAATATCTGCGAGCTCATCTTCGTTGAAACCTTGTTCCATTCCCTCAAGTTCCTTATCCTGAGCCATAACTCATCCCCTTAAACAAAGAAAAAAATCAATAACAAATAAGAGTCGTTTCCACATTCTTTTTATTTATCTGAAGAATCGACTACTTGCTGCTTATCGGCATTGAAAAAACTTCCTTTAGCCTTTTTTTTCATGACAAGCACCAAAATTTCCACTAGAGTGCACCATCATTTTGAAATACAAAAATTTATTATAGATACGCCCATGAATAAAAATTTATTTACAGCCCCAGCTTGGTTAAGTGGCAGTTTTTTATCTTCTGCCACGGATCAATCTCCTAAGATGAGCGAGCTTTTGCTTTCGCTTATGCAACATCAGGAAAAAGCAAAAACAGAGGAAAATACCCCTGTTCCGGCTTGGGACAGTCGTGCCTCTTTTGAAGATTTATCAGCTCCGGCCCTTGCGGCTAAAGAAGTCCTCGCCAAAGTCCTAGAAGATGTTTGCCAAGAATTTCAAAAACTCCCTCAAATGCCTCGTCACTTCCTCAACCCTCTTTATGAAGAGTTTGTGGCTTACGCCAACAAATTAGAGGCTAACGTTCCCTATCTTTCGGGTAATCTTGAATTTTGGAACATTCTTAAAAATGAAAAAAGAGAAACGGTCTTCACTCATTTTCTCGACAATTATACTCGCAAAGTTGCGGCGATTTTTCTTCAACGACTTCGCCTAGTCACAACACTTTCCTCGCTTGATAACTTTAAAATTGGAAAAAGTGCACTCAAAAATCCAACCAACTTCTTCCTTAAAGTTTTTAAAAAAGGGAGTTCGCGCGAGTTTGACTCCAAAGCCATGCAGTCATCTCTCTACTCTTGGTATCGCCCTTCTGATAACATTTTAGGGGATCTCAACCGCTTGGCCCAACTTCTTCCGCAAATCCCTTCTCACGATATTTTGCGGTTGAGCTTTAGCTTGCGCCCTTCTCAACAAGCAAAAGCGCAAAATAGAGTTTATGAACTGGAGTATCTCCAACACTATGGAAGTTTTTTAACCTCTCTCTTACTGAGTCTGCCCCCCTTCCTTGAACAACATCTTGGTTCTCCGAAGAGAACAGGAGTAAACAAAAACCAAAGATCTGGCATGGGAGCCCTTTGCTGTAAATTTATCGGACAAAAGCTAACCACGACCATGGAGTCTCACTTTCTCTCCCAAGAACACCACAAGCATATCCCTTGGAAGCAAATTATCTGCCCAGAATTCAAAGAAGCCAATGACACCGAAGAAAGCTTTCTGCCTCAATATGGTGAATTACTTTTTCTTTGTTTTATTGCGGAATTGTCTAAAGAGCACCAGCTCCCTGGACTAGACTTCATTGCCGATATAATGCAAGACCTCAAAACGCGCCAAACGGATTGCAAAAAAAGACAAGCTTCTTTTTTTGATCGCAGCTCCCTCAACTTTGATCAACAATATGATGCCATCGTCATCAATTTTTCTCACATTGAGGATAATTCCCTTTATCCCAAAGTGTTTAATACACTTCACAAAGAAAGAAATTCATTACGCCCAGATGGACTCATCTATGTTTTTTCTTCCCAAAAACTACTGGTCCCCAGCAAGAATAAACAAATCAGCCAATTATTAAAAAAATACCACTTACTCTGCAATCTAACTCTTAAGAATTTAAATAATCGAAGAGAAATTGCTCCTTATATTTATGTTTTTTCGCCCAAGAGCTGTGGTTTTGCCCCTTTTGCTTCTGCCTCATCAAATGAACAAGCGGGCAACCAATGCCTTAGTTTACGCATCAGTGGCGATATCAAAAATTTTCAAGACATCAATAGCATCGTCTATGAACTTGAAAATTTTTACTTTGATAATTTTCAAAGCCTCCCTTCTCTTTTTCAAAAAGAAATCTCGGAAAACTTTTTATTGGAAGCTTTTTCTGACACGATTATTGAAGGAAAGCTTCTTCATTTTACCAATAAAGATCTCTCTCGCGTAACTCACCCTGTGTTTCTCAAAAAAATTCTAAAAAATTGCCTCCCTTTTGAGCAATTTTTCAGCATCCACAATTATAAGGGTACAGAACAAGAGGAAAAATTCAACTATCCTCTACTTCTTATTATTGATGCAAGAAACCAAGAACGCATTAATCTCGAAATCGTTCACGGTTCTCAATTTAAGGCAAAATCAGAAGAATATGGTTTTGTTTTTTGCCACTATTTTGGACTCATCCCCAAACTAAAATTTATCGACCCTAATCTCTTTAAAGAGTTTTTCGCCAGTGACATTGGAAAACAACTCATCGATATCACCTTTGGTCATGGCGTACGTAAAATAAAACAAAAACTATCGAGTATGCTTATCCCTCGCTTTTTTCTAGGTGGACATGAGTTGCCCTTGGCCATAGTCAATACCCTTGCCCCGCTTTTGCAAGAGCTTGAAAAAGACGACTTTTCATTCACCCCCGAAAAAATTATCCGAATGGAGCAAAGTCTCAGCCTACTTAAATCATTGTCGGCCAAATATCCCGATAAAATCCTGTCGCTTGGATCATTTATAAAAGACAAAATTCAACTGGCCGTGGCCCGTTTAGGAATTAAAAAAGACAACTACTCCTCTTTGGATTTTGACAATAGCAAAACCATGATGGCAATTTCCCAAATGGGTCTTGCCCCTATTTATCCCGGAAATCCTGATGCCTTTGTGGAGTTTCATACCAATAAGCGCAGCGAATTAGAATTCCCGCTCACCTCCATGAAACTGGCAGAAGAAGATGGACTCAACAATGTGAATACGCCCTGCTTAAGACTTAAAAACAATGATAAATGCATTGTTGCCATTTATAGCTCGCGTCTGCTCTTAAACTTCATCCAAAACCTACTACAGCATGCCCAAGGCGCCTCCCTTTCGAAGATTCTTCTCTCACTCCAAATTCCCTCGGGACAAGAACTTGAAAAGTTTTACGCGATTAACTCCGACCAAGAGCAAAAACTATCCAATCTTTTAAAGCAAACAGGACAAATCCTCAGCGGCATCTTCACTCAGCACATTGCTGACTAGTCTAAAAATTTTATTGATTACGCCAAAGAGATATCAAGCTATAATAAGTGGGTATGGGTACCCCAAAAATAGACACCATTAATCTGCACTATCGCCTCTATCAAAACATGAAAGAGCGAGCTCTCGCTTTTGAAGGCAAATCCTCAGCAGAATTGAAATCTTACCGCAATGACTTAGAGTACTATTCTTCACGCAGCTATTCTGCGGCTTCTGAAAATGACCTCCTTAACTCTATTATCAATTCTCAAGTCATTTTCTTAGGCGATTTTCATACCTTTGATCAAAGTGGGCGCAATTTACAGCGCATTATTAAATCCCTAGCACGCAATAGAAAAAAGTTTACGCTGGGGCTTGAGATGGTACACCATCATCAACAAGAACATATCAATAGCTTTATGTTGGACGAAATTTCGGAACTGGAGTTTCTAGAACGAATTCAATACCAAGAATCATGGCGCTTTCCTTGGGGACACTACAAAAAAATTTTTGAACTAGCTAAACGCGAACAAATTCCCATTCTCGGTCTTAACTCTGAAGGAACACTTAAAGAAAGAGATGCCTTTGCAGCAGAGTTAATCTCTCAACATTGCTTGGATTGTTCTTCGGCTCCCATGCTAGTACTTTTTGGGGAACTCCATGTTCTACCCAATAAACTTCCTCTTCAAATTTTAGTGCGCCACCTAGGCAAACCCTTGAGACAGACTATTATTCATCAAAATTGGGACAATGTTTACTGGAGCATGCGTCGTCAGGGCATGAATGGCCAAATTGTTCGTTTTAACAAGAATGAGTTTTGCATCATTTCAGCCCCGCCTTGGATGAAGTATGAAAGCATGGCCCACTGGTACGACAATATTTGTGATGATCCCGATTTTGATATCCATGAAATGATTCTAAATGAAAACAAAAAAACTTTTTCTTCCAATAGTAGCGAACACTTTATTGAGCTGCTGCACGAGCTAACGCAAAATATGGAATTGGATTCTCTGGAACCTGAAGAACTGGAGAATTTTAATCTTTATGATCACAATAATATCGACTTCATCGAAAATAATATCCAAAAAATCAAAGCCCCTGCCGTCTTTAATTTTTACGATTACCTTTTGACCTCAAATCAAAGTTTTAAACTCCCCAAAACCAATGGGCTTTTTATTGCCAACTATTCCATTACTGTACTGGCTTATATGGCCGGTATTCAAATTTTTCATACCTATCGCAAACAATTCAAATTCCGCAATTTAGAAAATAGGGACAATACAGAACGCTTTCTTTATTTTACTCTTGAAAGACTTTTTGCTTATTTTTGCTCCAAGCTGATTAATCCCAATCGCAAATGCAATCTCTATAGCGATTTCGAACGCCGCCTCAAAGAAAAACATATTGCCTCCCATATTAAGCGCAGCACAACGTTTAGCATTGAAATACTCGATCAAAAAAAGAGCCTTGCCAAAATATTTAAAGGAGCTTCCTTAAAGCACGTTTTTGAAAGCTCCAAAATGATTGGACACATGCTTGCCGATTACCTATTCGATCGCTTCGAAAAGATAGGGAGAGATAAAGTTTTGCATATTCTAAAAGAAATACTTGATACCCCACATATGGATGAAAAACTATTTCAAAAGATAAAGAATTTGGCACTCAAAAATATTGATTATCAAGATGCGCATAAAGAAATGTTTTAGGATTAATTATGAAAATTGTCATCCAACGCTGTAAAGAAGCTTCTGTTACTGTCGAAAATAAAATTGTGGGGCAAATTGGTTCTGGCATGACATTACTCGTTTGCCTAGAAAAAGGAGATGATGAATGCTCCATCGAAACGGCCATAAAAAAGCTAATCAACATGCGAATTTTTACGGATGAACAAGGGAAAATGAATCTCAACATCGCTCAAGCACAAGGGTCTTTTTTAGCAATTAGCCAGTTTACCCTCTCATGGGATGGGCGTAAAGGAAATCGACCAAGCTTTGATTTATCGATGCCTCCCCATGAAGCAGATATCCTTTTCACAAAATTTTGTAATGAATTAAATAAATACGCCCCTGTAGAAAGGGGCGTATTTGCGGCTGATATGTTAGTCAAAATTGAAAACGATGGTCCTGTAACTTTTAGCCTCAATTTTTAGGCTTGGATTTCTCTTCCAATCCTTTCTAGAATATCTTTTTTAGAACCTTTCATCAAAGAAACAAGGTGCCCATGTGATTCCTGAGCAATATTGGTCTCGATAATTTCTTCTTGAATTTCTTGAGGAATAGCAATTGTTTGATCGGCTTCCGCACGGTGGAATACAAGCTCAACAATATTTCCATTAATACTACCAACTTCATTGCGGCGATACTTGCTGATCATTTGCCCCGCAAAATCTTTCATAAACTCCTTAGAAAGCATTAACCGCACATCAACATTCGCGCCATTGTTTTCTCCATTAATAAAACGAACTGAGTCTGCATCCATCGCAGCACCAGTATCCATAATTTTGAAAAGTAATGTGCCTCCCAAAGGTTTTGTTCTAATATTTATTCTACGCTCACCTTTATTTTCAATAAGAGCTTCAATGGAGCGAGAAAGCAAATTGTAAATAACCTGTTCTAGAGCATCTTTATTTGCACTAATGAAAATATTATCATCAATGTCATGGTCAAGCATAATCCCATGAACAAACATCTTATCAGAGAGCATGTCGACAACATCATTAATCAAAAATGTAAAATTGATCTTTTCAAGAGAATCAAGCTTCTGCTCTAATTCACCATCTGTACTGCTAAGTTCTGCTGTTGCAATAAGAGATGAAGTAACAATAGGAGCGGATAAATCATTTTTTACAAAAGCTTGAATACTGCGCTCTTCCACACTCTCTGCATGATAACGAGAAAAGAGTGTCGCACATTGTGACATCCCCATTGTCTGCATACCATTTTGAATAATATTTACGACTCTTGTTCTTGCGACTTGGTCATCTAAAAAATCAGAAGAAGCAAGCTCTTGCTGTGCTTCCATTTCTAATTTAGCAAGGATATTACGGCGTCTTCTATCTCTAAAAAAGAAACCAGAAAACAACACAAGACACAAACTAGCCGCAGTCACTCCGTAAATTCGCATCTGCTGAATAGCTGAAAAAGCTTGATCAGAAAGAGAAGTATATCCATCCAAAATAGAATTACTAAGTTGCTCCAACTTAGAAAATTTATTATTAATCACTTCTTTATCTGTTCCTGGAGTTGAACGTTCTAAGCGAGCATGAAACCAATGAAGATCATTGGAAAATTCATTTAATTTTTTTCCAAGATCAGAACTAAGGGCCAGTGCTGAGCTTGCATTCAAATTAATCACATCCGCAACACAGTCTGCAGTATTCGCCATAAAACTAGAAGAGAGATAATTACCTCCCCCTTGTGCCAGTAGATGAGCAGTGAAGGCTTGACCGACGCGCGTAAAGCAGGTTCTCAAACCATTCGCACTTGCCTCTAGTTGCTTATAATCCGTGATTTTGACGTGATAGAAATAAGAAAAACCGATGACTGCTGTTGCAACAGCAAAACCCAAAATTGGCCCAATAATGCCAGCCTTGGTGAACAAAAAATTCTTTGTGGTCTTCATCCCTAAATCCCATTTTTATGGCAAACCCTATCTGGTCTGCTTTTTGATAATGTTAGACGCACGAGCGTCACATAAATTTTGACAATTTTAGGTACTCAAGTCAATAGTTTGGCAATTTTACAAAATGAAACCTGACAATAATGAACGGGAATTTAAGTAGTTAACAACTATCCAACTGAAAAAGTCAGTTTTATTCACTTTGTTTCGCATTGCATCATTTGCTTTTTTAGCGTGGAGTGCTACATTGCCACAGAGAAAAGAGGTTATAGTGAACATCACTCAAGACAAAAACATTCAGGAAAAAATTCAACAATTTGCTCCGCTGTTTGGATCAGTGATTGTACATGCATTTATCTTTTTATACTTAGGAACTCTTTCTTACCAAGATTCCCCACTTTCACCGCAAATGAACAGTCTTGTACTAGAAGAAATTGATCAAGCCTCTCTTGATAAAATAAGACAAAAATACAAACAAGTTGGTGACGAAAATGGCTCCGACCAAACGATCTTAAAAACAGAAGGGATACCGAACTTATCCCCAAATGCGAAGCCTGAGCTTAAAGAACTTAAAAGCGCACCACCGACCATCACACAAAAAAGAGAAATGAAAGCAAGCAAAAATAAAGTTCAAATTATTTCGCTAGCAGATCTACAAGCACAAAAAGCATCTATCCTCATCGAACCTCATATTGAAAAGAAGAAAATCCTCAAGCACTCTGAAAATTTGAATGACAGCTCAGTGCTCTCCGTCAAAGGAAATGAAATTCGGCAACAAGCATTAACCAAAGATTCTGAAGCCGCTCTTTATGCTCCAGATCCACTGATCAATAATAGCTCTTTTAGCCTCAAACTTGAGCTACCTAAAGGAGTCAAAGCAGAAGACCTCAATGCGGAAGAGCTGCAATACTACAGCTTCCAAAAGAGAACACTTTTATCTTATATCTCTTCTTTTTATCATGCACTTCGCAAACACCGACTTGAAAGGCCTCACATAGAAATTGCCAAGGCGCGCGAAGAACATCTGATGACGGGCAAAGTGACTTTTGATACGAAAGGACATGTCAGAAAAATTCGTGTTATTCGCTACACTGACAGAGAAGAAGCTCAAGACTTTTTCATAAAAGTTCTTGAAGGAATAACCGTACCCAACCCACCAATTCGTCTAATTAATGACCAAGAAGAATTTGCGTTTTATTTCACACTAATCTTGAAGGGATAAAACGACGAACTGTTTTCAAAAAAGAATGCGGAATTAGTTGAGCTGCAACATCACTCATTAAAACATTTATTTGTTTCTCTGAAATTTGCACTATGGGAATGCCTACCAATAATAGCTCTGGAGCCTTACCGGCCAACAAAAAGTCCTTAGCCCCTGCGAGCAAAGATCGCATGGCATAGATCTCTTGATCAAAAAATTCGGCAAGCTCTTCATCAGAAAGTTCCCACACCAAATGCATATACAAAGAAAAACGCATTTCCAATGAAAGAGAATAAAAAGCCTGAACTGTTTTTGGAATGTGATTAAGATCAAGCAAATCGTTATGACGAAGTTTTGCTAAAGAAAAAAGTTCTCCGACCCAAAGTTCTCGTAAAAATAAAAAAGTCTCGTCGACACCTTCTTGGTCCATCGAAACTTTTTCTAAATCTCGAAACAAATGTTTCGCTTTAATAAGAAAAGCCGTTAAAGAATCTCGACACAGAGAAAAAGCAAGCTCTTCTTTGTTACTCAAAGATCGTGATAAGGAATAAATCTGAGGAATGGCCTTATTAATTTGTTGGCACAACTTTCTTCTATTCATCTCTATAATTTAAACAATAAAAGAAGACTTATGCAATTGGTAAAAACAAAAGGCACCGCTGCACACACAACACCCCCGCAACTAAAATTAGTTACTTCAGCGATGCCTTTAGTATTTGAATTTTTTTTTACTTTTAGTACTGCCTGATAAGCCCCACCAAAACACCCTTAATCTCAAATGAACCATCGTGCAGGATAAATGGCTCCATCGTGTGATTCTCGGGACGCAGCTCAACATGATTTGGCCTTCTAAAAAAACGTTTCAAAGTCGCTTCATTTTCAATAATGGCAACGACAATGTCTCCATTGCGAGCGTTGGGTTGTCGTCTAATTACGACAATGTCCTCATTCAAGATCCCTGCTTCAATCATCGACTCACCCTTAACCCGAAGAGCATAAAACTCTCCAGTTTTGTCTTTGAGATAAGCTGGAACTTCAATCATCTCAGGATTCTCTAAGGCCTCAAGAGGAACCCCGGCTGCGATATCTCCCAAAAGAGGAATCATGGACTCATCATCACGTCCATCCCCCAACGCCACGGGAGTAAGCCCTCGAACCGAGTTGGAATTGTTCATCAAAAATCCTGCATTCGTAAGATATTTAATGTAATCCTGGACCGATCCAAGGGACTTAAAACCAAAATATTCTTTAATTTCAATTTGAGTCGGAGAATGATCGTTATCTTGAATATATTCACAAATATAATCATAAACGAGCTGTTGTTTTTTGGTTAAAGACATAAGTTTCTCCGTATCTCATCCGTATAACAACAATATATCCGTAACATTTACGTAAATCAAGCTTTTTTTTCCGTAAATTCAATTTTTTTTTAAAAAAGCTAGAACTTACTTATAAGATACTTCTTACGACTTGATACAAAGGACTATAAATGCACTTTTCTCCCCTTTCTTACCATGATGGCTCCCTCTTATTTGAAGGACGACCTGTAGAAACACTTCTGAATAATATAAAAACCCCGTTCTATTTTTATGGAGAAAAGACTCTACTGCAGTACGCACGTCATTTTAAAGACGAAGCAAAAAAGCACTTACCTATTCCTGCTCAAATACATTACGCACTCAAAGCAAATTCCAATATTGAACTCTTAAAAATACTACAGGCTGAAAACTTAGGTGCTGATGTTGTATCTGGAGCAGAATTACAGAGGGCCTTAGATGCTGGAATACCAGCTCACAAAATTGTTTTTTCAGGAGTGGGAAAACGCGATGACGAGATTCAACTCGCATTAAAAAGCAATATTCTATCTCTAAATGTTGAGTCATTAGAAGAACTCAAAGTCATCGATGCAATAGCAGCTCAGCAGAAGGCGACGGCCCAAATTGCTTTCCGCCTGAACCCCAATATTGCGGGCAATACTCACGAAAAAATTTCAACGGGCTCCATGCAACATAAATTTGGAATGCCCAAAGAAGAAATCTTATCTGCGGTTGAAGAGCTGCACCGCTATTCACATGTAAAGCTCATTGGACTCAGCTGCCATATTGGAAGCCAACTTAGCTCCTTAAAAGAGAGTCAGTTAGCCTTTCAAGAACTATGCTCTCTCATCAAACTTTGCGCTCAAAAACTAAATACAACATTTGAGTTTATTGATTTCGGCGGAGGCTTAGGAGTTCCCTATCGCCCTTTAGAAGAAAGCGAACTTTCCTCCTTAGAAGAATATATGAAAATGGTAAGCCAAGTTGCAGAATCAGTACTAATTGGGGAAAGGTTGGTGAAAAAGGTCCTTTTTGAGCCAGGACGATTTATTGTCGCTAAAGCTGGGGCCCTTGTCTCGAAAGTTCTTTTTCGCAAAACAAATCAGCAAAAAAACTTTCTCATCTGTGATGCTGCAATGAATGACTTGCTTCGTCCAACACTGTATCAAGCTTATCACCATATCTGGTCAACAAGTGAAGCCTCAAAGACAATATCTTATGATGTCGTCGGTCCAATTTGTGAAACAGGAGATACCTTTTGTAAAGATCGTCCGCTATCAGAACGACTCAAAAGAGGTGATCTATTGCTGTTCTCAGATGCTGGTGCCTATGGACGCAGTATGAGTTCCTCCTACAATCTCCGAGAGATTCCAGAAGAATACCTTTTGCGCCCAGATGGAAGCATCGTAAAAATTTAGCGATACTTTTTAAAGCTGCTCGCTCCACTTGACTTATTTTTGGCAGTAGGCTTTTTTCCTCGTGTAGGTCGAGCGCTTGAAGTCTTCTTGCCTCCCCCCTTTGAACTCCTTCCAGGAGAGGGACGTCGTCCAGAGGATTGCCCAGGCTTTCTCTCTTCTCGCTTATCACTTTTAGTAAAACTACGGCGGCCAAAACGACGATTCTGAAAACATTCTTCGCAAATGGCAAAGCGTGTTTCATAGTCCAGCTTCTTCCCACAACTAGAACAGCGTTTCACTGTTTTTTCCGAAAGGAGCTGATTTAAGCGTTCAATTGATTCTGCTTTATTTAAAAGAAGTTTACGTAAATCATAGTCGAAGTTTTTATCATTAAAATGTCGCGCCAACCATTGATATAACTCCACGCACTTAATTGAGGTTTCAAGATAATCAATATTGTCAGAAGAGCTATCAATATCCATAACAGGAATAGGAAGGCCCTGCACAAAACGATTTAGAATCCACACAAAATATTGAACATGCTCCACCATCCCTAAATTAATAGGGGCACAGGAAAACCCAAAAATTTCAGAGATACTCAAGCTCTTGCGATCTGCATTGGCCCGTTCAACCATATCTGCAATTTCAATCATCTCTTTGAGATTTACGCAAAAATACGGTTTCTCAAAATTCATCGTATTAAAGAGCCGAAGGAATTCCACAAGAAAGAGAGAGGGTAATGCATTAACTTCTAAAGCCTGATTGACCTGTCGAAAAATATCTAAGTCTGGCCCCACCATGGCATTTGCTTTTTGTTCTAACTCGGCATGCAAAGATTCTGAAATTAAATCCATGCGATCACGCTCTTGCATTAAGCAAGTCACATAGCCCGTAGGAAAACGATTAAAGCGCCCTGCTCTTCCTGCGATTTGCTTAATTTCACTGGTAGATAAAACGTATTCTTTAGCATCAATAAATTTAGAAAAAGTGGAGAAGACAATGCGCTGAATGGGAAGATTCATTCCCATCGAAATTGCATCTGTTGCTACAATTACGTCAGTTTCTCCCTCATCAAATTTTCGAGCTTGCTCCCGCCTGACTTCAGGACTTAATCGCCCATAAACAATTGAAACCTTAAATCCCAAATTTTCCAAATCAGCTTTATACTTCAATGCATTTTTGCGAGAAAAGACAATAAGAGCATCACCACGCTCTAGATCTACTAAGCGGATAGGATCCTTTTGAACTTTCAAAGGCGTCATGCGCTCATAGTTTTTGACTTCTAAAGTGTCTCCCGTCATTTTTAATATTTTTTGAACTAGTTCAAATGCAGAATGGTCACCACACACATGAACTTCTGGAGCCTGAATGTTGATGAGGGCGCGCGTCCAGGCCCATCCCCGCTGTTCATCATTAATCATTTGAATTTCATCGATCACACAACAGTCAAAAAGCTCTTCAAAGCGGGCCATTTCAATGGTTGAAGAATAGTGAGTTGCATCAGATGTTTCAATAATTTCTTCACCTGTTAAAAGAGTTGTTTTGACATTTTTACTGTTCATTTTGTCGTATAGCTCTGCGGCTAAAAGACGCAAAGGAGCAAGATAACAGCCCTTCGCAGACTCGCACAGTGCCTCAACTGCAAAATGAGTTTTCCCTGAATTGGTTGGCCCCATATGGTAGATCACTCGCCGCTGCAGTCGTCGAGCCTTAGAGTGAATCCAAAACTGCCCCAAATACTCTTGTAAGATACCTGAAGAGATATCCTTGCGTTTAAGCGCCAGAACTGATGTTACAAGAGATTTAAATTCTCGAAGAAGATATTTTTTATTCTTCCAAAGATCGACATCAAGTTGTAAGAAAAAGCGAGCAAATTCCCCATCGCCCACAAGGTCTCTACGTAAATTTTGCTCCAACAGAATTTTTGAAAATAGAGGTTTCAATTTTTCGCTGTAATTTTTATGTAAATCAGACTGAGCTCCAAAATGATCTACAAAATATTTTTTTATTCTATTTTCTAATTTATGAACAGAATTTTTCTTAAGGCGATGTCGTAAGCGATATATTTTTTTATCTAATTGCCGTTTCAATTGAAAGACAATATTGCCCAGACGATCAATATCCGCCTCTGCAAAAGATTCAAGGATCTGCTGACAATGAGCCTCAGCCTCTTCCACTTGTTCCATTTGCTCGGAAAAAATGTAATCTCGTAAACGAGCGCGGTAAGCAGAAAGGCAGTCGAGACAATGACACCCAAGATGCTTCTCTTCTACCTCAGGATCAAATTCTTCTCGCAAAAAGGTCTGAGTATCTTCATGTGTTTCAAGAGTTGATCTCATCCATTCACGGACTCGTTCCAGATTATTTCCGGCTTCTTCTCTAGAGAACTCCAAGCTATTTTCATCAATCAGCGGCAACTTTTCAGAATCCGGAAAAAGAAAGAATTCAACCAAACAAAGTTCAACAATTGTTTCACGAGTTAAAAAATTAGCAAAATCTCCAAAGTCTTCTTCAAAAAGATCAAAGAGGGAATGATTTTCTTTAAAAAATTGATGCAATTCCAACTGAATTTTCGAAATACTATCTAGAACACAAAGTGCATCATCTTTACTTCTTACTATTTCGTCGTCGGAAAGAACTGAAGATTTAACAAAGGCATCACGCAAAAACTCAAATGATTTCTTTATCTCTTCATAATAATTTTCATTGACTAAAATTTTTTTCATAGAAGTCCACTTCTCTTGAGCAAAGGCTCAACTTGGGGTTTTCGTCCGCGAAATGCCAGATAAAGATCCATGGGGTGCTGACTCCCCCCTTTTTCTAAAATATTTTCTTTAAATTTACGGGCCGTCTCTTTATTAAAAATACCTGTTTCTTTAAAAAACTCAAAGGCATCTGCATCTAAAACTTCTGCCCACTTATAGCTGTAATATCCTGCGGAATAACCCCCTCCAAAGAGGTGAGTAAAAGCAGTACTCATAGCCACGCCTTTAAGAGGTGGCAAAAAGCTATAATCTTTCATAATCGCATTTTCAAACTCTTCAACTGATGGAGATAGATCTGGCATTTTTCCATGCCAAGCCATATCGAGAGCACCAAAAGAAAGTTGGCGAAGACTTGCGATTCCTGCCAAAAATTTTTTGTCCTTTTTGACTTTTTCAATTAGTTCATGCGGTATTTTTTCTTTGGTCTCATAGTGTTCTGCAAAAGTATTAAGAACCTCTTCTTCAAAAACCCAGTTTTCCATAAATTGCGAGGGGAGTTCGACAAAATCCCAATAGACGTTTGTTCCAAAAAGGGAACGATACTCGCACTTTGAAAGCAAGCAATGCAAAGCATGGCCAAACTCATGAAAGAGAGTTTCAACTTCTTCAAGGCGCAGTAACGATGGTCTATTTTCGAGAGGTTTACTAAAATTGCAAACAATTCCCACATGAGGACGTTGCTGTTTACCAAAAGCAAGCCCCCCACTTTTTATGTCCATCATCCAAGCGCCATTTCGCTTGGTTGCTCGCGGAAACAAATCAAAAAACAATAACCCTAAAAATGAACCATTTGTTTCTTTAAGTTCATAGACCGTTATTTCAGGATGATAGGTGGGCACATCATTGACCTTCGTAAAACGAATATCATAAAGCTGAGCAGCTAAGCTCAGCATCCCTTCTAAGGTTTTATTGAGCTCAAAATAAGAACGCAATTGCTCACTATCAAATTGCAATTCCTTCTCTTTCAACCGCTCCGCATAATAAGAACCATCCCAAGGTGAATAGTCAGAAATGCCGTCATCCTTTGCCATCTGCTTGAGTTGCTCAAACTCTCTTTTGGCAGGAGTATAGGATTTTTCCTTGAGTTCAGAAAGAAAAGCTGTAACAGTCGCGAGGTTTCCGGCCATTCTCTTGCGCAATACGAAATCAGCATGTCCCTCAAAACCCAAGAGCTGGGCCCTCTCATGGCGTAGACGAACTAAATCTTTAACTAATCCTGAGTTATCAAACTCCCCACCTAAGGCGCGGCACCCATAGGCTCGAACTAATTTTTCCCGCAACTCTCTTTTCTTAGAGTCCTTTAAAAAGGCAGTAACACTTGGAGCGGATAAGTCAAAAAGCCAGCCCTTCTTATCTTTTGCTTGGGCCCTTTCTGCCGCCTCATGCCGGGCCGTTTCAGGGAGTCCTTCCAGATCATCTTCACTTTCCAACAACATATCAAAAGCATTTGTCGCTTTAAGTGCATTTTGTGAAAAGGTTACTGAATACTGTGATAATTGTTCATCAATTTGACGCAACTTCTTTTTATCTTCATCATTTAATAAAGCACCATTGCGCACAAAGCTATCATAGGTATTTTCCAATAACTTTTTTTCTTCGACACTATACTGCTCTAAGCCAGCATCATAAACAGTCTTAACTCTTTCAAACAGCTTCTCATCAAGAGAAAAATCACTCGAAAACCGAGTTAAGCGCAATGAGAAATCCTGAGCAATTGCCGAAATTTCATCAGTAGCATGGGCATGGTAAAGGGCATGAAAAGCATTACTCGCCAATTCAAGTTCCTGAGTCGCAAATTCTAATACTTCAATAGTATTTTGGAAATCAGGTGTAGCTAGGTCTGCTTTTATTTCAGTAAATCGCTGCTGCGCAACCGCAATCCCTTGATCCAAAAGGGTCAAAAACTCTTTGGGATCATTTACTTGAGAATAATCAATAGCATCGTACTTTCCAGTTAAAGAAATCATCTAGACTTCCTCCTTCACAATTCTCCCCTGGGCCCAAAAAATATAAAAAATAGCTGCGGCCCAAAGAATTAAAAACACAATCATCAGCATATTAAGTCCATATACACTTTGGTAATAAATTAAAACGAGTGAAATTAAAGCTTTGGCAAAACGGTAGACCATCATATCGGTAAGATATTTAGCTCCATACTTTTGGATTGGAGAAAGAGGATAATACAAGAGCTCTTTTGACGCTGAAAACAAAGAATAATCCAATGCCTTGAAAAGAATGAAGGCACCTGCCACACTCCACAAGAAACTCGCCCCAAGACCCAAACCAAAAATGGCCAAAAACAAATAAATAAAAGGCATCAATAACTGGCTCGTTTTGCCAGACAATTTGGTCAACACAAAAGGCACAATAAAAAGTTGAACCAATAAAGACACAAAATTCACGATTGAATAAAACTTCCCTAAATAACTCGATTTCTGGTCAACATTAGGAACAATTTTTTCAAAAAGAAAATTAAACTCTAGATTTGCTATATTGATACAAAACTGCGAAAGCGCAATAATCACCATGATGCCTACGACATAAGGGACAGCTCCTTTCAAAGAACCAATTGGAGAAACAGCATCTTTCTTTTCAACACAAACTCTTTCATTCTCCAATTTTTTTGTGAAGAAAAATCCGATTCCATTAAGCAGAATAAAAATACAACCAATGTACATTGCTGTCGTCGTTCCCCACGAAGTTGAAATGGCAGAAGTCAATAAGCCACCTGCGACCCCTCCAATACTCCCCGCGGCACCGATGAATCCCAGCATGAGCTTTGCTTGATCAATATTCAAAAAATTATTCACATACCCTAAGATCATGTGAATGAGTAAAACGATATAAATCTCCTTCCACATATAAATTGCATAGGCTGATTCTCGCACGCCAAACTTTAAGGCAAGCAAGGAAATACCAAAAATAATAATGGACAGAACTGCGGAATAGAGGAATAGACGTTGCACCATCATATGGCGCTGGAACCAGTTAAAAATACTAATTGCAAAACTCAAAGCAAAAACAGAAAGGAACCAGACTGTCGGAGTTGCTTTAGCACCAAAGGTATCTATATACAAAGCTTCGGATGTTGCTCTCAAAAAAGGATAAGCAAAAAGAACAAGAAAATAGGCTAAAAATATTAGCCATAAATTCTTTTTTCCCTCAGCATCAAAAGAGTGAAAAATATCTCTCATTTTCTTCACATTTTTCATATAAAAACCTTCTTTCCTTAATATTAATTACTATTTAAGATTATAATAGTATTATCAAAATAACTACTAATTAGAGGGCAAGATCAATGGAGAACAGCTCTTTTTCTCGAGCACAAATCATCTGGCTAGTCATCTTCATTTCTGCAGCGATTTTGCTTCGCTTTCTCTTTTTAGACCTTCGCCCCATTCATCACGACGAATCCCTCTATGCCAAATATGCCTATTACTTTTTTGCAAATAATGACGCAGGATTCTATCGCTATAATCCCATGCTACACGGCCCCTTCATTTTCTTTTTCTACCCCTTTGCCTATGCCCTCGCAGGAACATCAACTCTAGTTTTGCGCGTCCCTACAGCGATTTTAGGAATCGCATTTAGTCTCGCGCCCTTACTCTTTAGAAAATGGTTACCGCGAAATATTATTTTTATGCTCATCGCTTTTCTCAGCTTCTCCCCCCTTTTTGTCTACTACTCGCGCTTTCTTCGCCATGATTATTTTTTTATTGCCTCCTGTTTATTAATGCTTATTGCCCAATTGTTCCAAAAACCATGGCGCTACTATCTCTTTACTCTTGGCCTTTGTTTTTGCTTCTGTATCAAAGAAAACGCATATTTGCTTACGGCAACTCTTCTTTTCTACCCACTACTGCTCTTTTTTTTAAACAAACTCTACCGCTCCGAAATCACCCCTATTACTTGGCGCCAAATTTATATACTCATCAAAAAGAATTGGAAGCACCTCTTAGGATGCCTTGCTCTCTTCTCTTTCGTTTATATTTACTTCTATAGCGCTGAATTTAGATATGCAGCAGGCGTTCTTGATGGTCTCTATCGTAAAAGTTTATTTTACTGGTTTAATCAACATAAAATAGAGCGAATTGCTGGCCCCTTCTCATTTCCATTTCTCATTATTTCCTGGAATGAAATGCCCTTTATTTTTATGCTATTTGTCTCCACCATATCGATCATCATGCAACTGCCTCGTCGTCTAAAAATCTTCGCAATCTGTGGCCATGTTTTTATCATCGTGGCTTCATTATTTTTCACCAGATTGGATTGTGAAAATTGCATTATTTTTTCCCCTTTTAAACTAAAAATTGCTCTTGATCTTTGGTGGCTTTTTTTCATTATCTTTCAATCATTGCTCTCTTTTTATCTTCACCTCAAAAAGAAACGCAGAGACCTCTTTTTTTGGTCTTATCTTTTCTGGAGTACAACTTTCACCTATAGTTTTGTTGGGGAAAAAGTACCCTGGCTAGCGCTCTACCCTCTTCTGACAGGGCTTATCTATTTTTCTCAATTTTTTGCAGATTTTAAGATAGACAAAAAACTCTGTTATACCCTGACTTTTTGCTATATCACCTTTGCTCTTCCCATGACTTTAAAAACAAGTTTTTTTCAGGCTGGAGATAAAGCTGAAATTTTAAGCCAAGTTCACACCACAACCGAATTTCACCAAGAAATGCTAAAACTCAAAAAAAGCAAGGATCGTCTTACTTTAGCCTATGGACCAATGGTCTGGCCCATGACCTGGTACTATAATGACAATTCCAACTTTCATTTTGACTACAAAAAACACTTTCAAGGAAAATTTGAAACAATTGTTCTCAAAGAAGGAACACCGCCACCATATCCCATGAATGGCATGACTAAAAAAACAATTCCGTTTAGAGCTTGGTGGGTTCCCGATTATGACAAGATGACCTTATTGTCTTTTCTGAAATACAGTTTTGCGCACATTCCTTGGAATGATCCAGGCATCTTGAATGTCGATATTTACACAAAAAACTATCTGACAGAATAAAGACTAACAGAAGATCCTTCATAGAAAATAGAAAAACAAGCGAAGTGATTTTTTTTCACTGATGGATAAAGTCGCTTCTCCATTTCAGAAAAAGACACGAGATCAATTCCCTCTTGCAGCACTAATCTTTTCAGTTTGGCACAATCATGAGAAATATCAGAATAGATAAAACGAATAAAAGAGTCTCTTTTTTTGATTTCTTGATAATCTCGAGTCAGCAAATTCATATGATTCTTCCAACCGAGATACGACCTTTGTCCAGTCGCGCTCGCCAAATAAGCAGTCATATCATAAGAGGATTGAGCCGTTTGACCTTCGACAATAACAAAATCTTTCCCTCTCAATTGCTGACCAAGCGTGATCAGATCTGATGCAAGATAGAGACTCTTCACTCCGCGAAATGAACCCAATGAATTCTTCTCAGAGATTCTCAAATAGCTCCCATAAAAGGGAAAAATCAAAAAGGGGATAAAAAATAAATAATATTTTTGCTGCTGCAAATAACGCAACAAAAGAATTCCAAGTAAAGGCCAGATTAAACTATAAAACTTAAAAACAGTATTCATGCGCTCAAAAGGCATGACATACGCATCATCAAAATAGATAAACTCAAGCCCCAAAAGAAAAAATATACAGACAGCAAAGAGTCCAAACTCTTTTTTCCCTCGGAGGAAAAAATAAAAATACCCCAAAGAGAGAAAAAGTAAAAGTGGCCATGCCTTTTCAACATAAAAAGACAGACAAGATATAAAAAAAACTAAAAGCCAGTGCACCCAATTTTTCTGGGCCCAAACAACAAAGAGGCCAACAAGAAAGAGTCCCCAGTGGAAAACATAACTATTAAAAGCGCTCTGGATGCTATTGGAAATCAAAAAACGCAAGGGGAGCTTAAGCTTAGGAAGCTCACTGCTCCACCAAAATAGAAT